>CANQTM010000023.1 GCA_947626825.1 uncultured Bacilli bacterium
ATATATTAACTTGTTAATATATATAATATTTTTAAAAATTGTCAAATCTATTGCACAAACCTCCAAAGATCCGTTTAGTGTCAGGAAGTTATCTTTTTAAAAGTGAAGATATGAAAGAATCTATAAAAAAATTAAAAACAAATCTATAATTTATATAAAATTTTAAAGGTCACTACTTAATTTTAGTGACTTTTTTATTAATAATTTAGTTATTATAATCTCTTTATATTAAAAAATGTACAAAAAAAGTCAATTTATTGCCAAAAAGTATTTACATAACTTTAAAAATTAAATATAATCTTTTTGTAAATTTAAAAAATAAAAAGGGGAAACAATAATAATGAATGGTAGAATTATAAAAATCACTGACGATGTAGTATCAATTGGAACTAATGATGGTGGAATTAAATACGTTAATATATCTGATGTCACTTTTAAACCTGTTGTTGGCGCTGAAGTAGAAATTTTTGAATCAGAAGACAAAACAATTGTAACAAGACCAGATACAACAACTTCAAATCCATCAAAAAATAACAATACAACAAATAATTATTCTGCACCTACTAATGTAACAAACCAAACTGTTTATAAAGGTACACCTGTTAATAAAATTGCTTATGTACTTTTAGCATTCTTTTTAGGTGGCATTGGTATTCATAAATTTTATGCAGGTAAAACTTTTGCAGGAGTAATGTATCTTTTATTCTTTTGGACTTGTATACCTGCAATACTTGCTTTTATTGATATGATTCTTGGCTTATGCAAACCATCTGATGACAAAGGTAATATTATATTATAAATAAAAAAATAAATATAATAAATTTAAACGATAATTAGTTAAATGCTTCTTATCGTTTTTTTATTATTATATTTAATATATTTTTCTTGCAACACCTTTAGTATCTATTCCACCCATACCTTTATTTTTGTTTGAAGTTAAATTAATAACTTTTTCAATATCAACATATTCATATACAGGTGTTGTCGCAACCATAATAGCTACTTTTGAGGGATCTAAAACATTGATACTAACTTTACCTGGTGAACTTGAAATATTACTTCCTTCATGAATTAAATCTTTAAAAGTTGAATAACATGCTCCAGCAATAATACATAATGCATCCTTTGATGGTTGATATTTTCTGGCTTCTTTGACACATTCAACAAAATATGATGAATTAACATTATTACCATTTTTATCTATTGCATCATGTCCAGTAATAATTAAAATATCTGGATGATGTTCAAGTAAAAGTTCACGAATTTTATATGGCATGTCTCTTTCTTGCAAATTATAACCAACTGCAGGTACTTTATATTGTTCATATAATTTCATACTTCTTTTTAAATAATCTATATCACTATCAAGATGTAAAACTTTACCATTTAAATAATTTCCTGATAAAATTGGTAAATCAATATCATCTTCGTTTTTGCGAATCAAATCCACCTTTACAAGATCACTTTCATAACTATCAGCACATAGACGGATATTATATCCTTGCAATAAAACATAATGATTTTGAAATTGTTTTATTTTAAAAATAATATCGTTATTATGTGATTTTCTTGTCACTAGGTCACCTATGTTTAATTTCACTTTCAACACCTCTAATATAAAATATGAAAATGAAATTAAAAGAAATAGGCAATTAGTTATTTACATTAAAAAAAGTGGCAATGTCAATAATGTTATTAATACTAAGTTGTTCTATTCTTAAATTGGCATCAAGATTTATTTTTTGTAATTTATCGATAATTTCTTTATTTGTAAAACCTATTTTTTTTAAATTGTTTAATAATGTTTTTCTTCTATATGCAAATAATGTATTGCAAATATTTACCAAATTAGTAAAATCAATAAAATATCTTGGTTTAATTTTTTCAAATTTTAAAACAATAGAATCAATTAATGGTCTAGGAAGATATGAATTTTTACTAACATATTTAACGATTGAAACATCATATTGGTAATCTAATATAACTGATAACAAATTATAATCCTTTTTTTCGGGTTTTAATATTTTTTGTCCTACTTCTTTTTGCATCATAACAACAATTTTATTAATATCATAATTATTGATAATAATTTTATTTAATATTTTACTAGTTATATAATATGGTAAATTTGAAATAAAAATTATATTTTTATAAATGTTTCTATCTATTTGTTTTAAAAAATTATCTAAATCAACTTTTAAAAAATCAACATGATAAATTTCTAAATTTGAAAAATTTATAAAAGTATTTTTTAAAATATTAACCATTTTATCATCTATTTCAAATAAAATAAGTTTTTTGGCAAGTGGTAATATAAATTCACTTAAAGCGCCTAAACCAGGGCCTACTTCAATAACTAAAGAATCATTTGAAATATTAGCACTATTAACAATATATGAAGCAATATCACTTTCAACTAAAAAATTTTGCCCTAATGCTTTATTAGCTATTAAATTGTTTTTCTTTAATGTTTCATCAACATATTTTTTGCTACTAATCATTTAAAATGTTCTCCAATTCAGTCTTAGTAATTTGTAAATAATTTAAACGTTTTAACAATGTTTTGCCATTACAATGACCAAGTTTATAATAGTCAACTATTTTTTGACGATTGTTTTTAGAATTTTCTCCAATTAATTTTAAATTATAAAGATCTTTAATCGTTAAATTACCGATAATATTTTTTGAAAATGTTACTAAATTATTTAAAGCACGCATTACTTCTTCTTTAGATGCTTCAGCAACTCCAACTTTATTATGGGCAATAGATTTTTCTTTTCTAACAAATGCATGTTTACATGTTGGTAAATAATTTTCTATTTCTTTACGAATTTTTTCTCCAGGATAATCAGGATCTGTTAAAATAATAACTCCTCGAGTATTAGCTAAATTAATCAAAAAATCTTTTTCAAAGCCATCATTTGCTGACCCATTTGTAACAAGAATATCGGCATTTAAAAAACTTTCTAAAAATCTTTTATCACTTTGGCCTTCAACAACAATTACTTCTTTTATTTTATTCATAAATGGAAAACCCTTTTAGCATTATTATAAGTAATATTTGCTATTTCATCATTAGACATATTTTTTAAAGAAGCAATTTCAGCAATAACATAACGCACATAACTTGGTTTGTTTTCTTGACCACGAAAAGGAACTGGAGTCAAAAAAGGATCGTCTGTTTCTACTAACAATTTATTAATAGGACAAGCTATTGCTACTTCTTTGGCAACTTTGGCATTTTTAAAAGTAACAACTCCTGATAAAGAAATATAACATCCTATATTTAAAAATCGTTGCATCATTTCTACACTACCTGAATAACAATGTAGCACAATCCCATCTAATTGTTGATGATATTTATTTAATATATTAAATGTATCTTCATAAGCATCTCGACAATGAATAACAATTGTTTTTTTATATTTAGTAGCGATTTGAACTTGTTTTTCAAAAACATCTAATTGTTTTTCTTTGTCATCTTTACCATAATAATAATCAAGGCCTATTTCACCAATAGCAATACATTTATCATCTTGAAAAAGTTCTTCAAAATCACTAAAATCTCCATTATATTTAGCAATTTCTTGTGGTTGTAAACCACACATGGCATGAAACATTTTATTAATATGTGCTAATTTTATGGCTCTTTTTGAAGAATCAAGATCATAACCACAAACACCAATATCACTAACACCATTATTAAGACAATCTTGATAAATCTCATCTATTTGGGACATTTTATCATTTATATGAGAATGTGTATTAAATATCATTTTATTTACCTAAGCAAAACTTTGAAAATATATTATTTAATAAATCTTCTTGGTTTCCTTTCCCTAATATTTCCATTATACAATTATAAGCTTCTTTTAAATCTATAGAAATTAAATCAATGACTTGACCATTTAATGCTTGATTTTTAGCCTCAATTAAATGATTTTTAGCTTTATTTAATAAACCTAATTGTCTTGTATTAAATAATAAAGGTTCATTATTATATTGATAATCTTTAAAAATTTCTTTAATTTTATCTTCAAGATTTTTAATATCTTTATTAATACTTGAAACCAAAACAGCATCTTTTAAAGAAAAACACACCTTTTGATCGCATTTATTAATAACTAAAATCCTTTGATAATTTTTGGTTTTTTCTAAAATGTCATAATCATCTTTTGTTAATGGCTCACTTCCATCAAAAACACAAATAACTAATGAAGCTTTTTGTAATGACTCTAAAGATTTTTTTATGCCAATTTGTTCAATTAAATCACTAGAATCATGAATTCCTGCTGTATCTAATAAATTTAAAGTTAAACCATTTAAATTAATTTTTCCTTCAACAATATCTCTTGTTGTTCCAGCAATATCAGTTACTATTGCTTTATCTTCATTTAATAAAGCATTTAATAATGATGATTTACCAACATTAGGCCTTCCTATAATAACAGTATCAATACCATCTTTAATAATTTGACCTTTTTTTGTATCATTTATAACTTGTTGTAAATTATCTAAAAAGTCATTTATTTTTGGTAAAACATTATCATATCTTAATTGTTCAACATCATCATATTCAGGATAATCAATATTAACTTCTATAGTTGTTAAGACATCTAATAAGTTAGAAGCTAGATTTTCTACATAATTTGATGTTTGTCCTTTTAAAGCAGACATTGCAAGTTTTGCAGATTGTAAACTAGTTGCATTAACTAAATCATTAATAGCCTCAGCTGTAACTAAATCTATTCTATTAAATAAAAAAGCTCTTTTACTAAATTCACCATTTTCAGCCATTCTTGCACCTTTTGAAATCAAAAGTTCAATAATTCTTGATACTAAATACATATTACCATGACATGAAATTTCAACCATGTCTTCAGCTGTAAAAGAATGAGGTGCTTTATAATATGTAACAATTACTTCATCTATTATTTCATCTATATCTTTAATAAAACCATAATAAACATGTTGATGTTGTTTTTCTTTTTTATTAGTAAATATTTCATCTACAAGTGTAAAGGCATCACTTCCACTAATTCTTATAACACTTATTGCAGATTTAATTTGCCCACTACATAAAGCAACAATGGTATCATTTAAAGAATTCATAGCTAATCACCTTTCTTTTTTTGTCTTAATAATTATACAAATTTTTTCATAAAATATAAATACTTCACTTGCATTTTAACAATTGTAGATATATATTATAAGTGACTTCAGGGTCAGGTGTAATTCCTAACCGGTGGTAAAGCCCACGAGCGTATAGCATGAACTAGTGTGATTCTAGTGCCGACAGTAAAGTCTGGATGAAAGAAGTTAAAAAAAATATTAATTAATACCCTAAGTCATCATTTGGGTATTTTTATTTTCAAGGAGGAAAAAACCATGTCTAAAGATAAAATAATTAATCGCATTGTTTTAAATGGAATGTTTGCTGCTTTAGCTTATGTTTTGGCCTTAGTTGCACATTTTCTACCTTTACATTTTGTACCTAGTGTTGATTTTTTAAATTATGATCCTAAAGATATTATTATTTGTATTAGTGGATTTATCTTTGGCCCACTTGATGCTTTAATTGTTTCTATTGTTGTTTCTTTTATTGAAATGATTACTATTAGTAATACAGCTTTTTATGGGTTTATTATGAATATTATTTCAACTTGTGCCTTAGTTTTACCTGTATCATTTATTTATAAATCAAAAAAATCTTTTAAAGGAGCCTTATTATCTTTAAGTATTGGCTTTGTTTCTGTAATTATTGTAATGACCTTATGGAATATTATAATTACACCTATTTATATGGATGTAGAACGTTCTATATTAATTAAAAATTTCTTAGGATGGATTATATTATTTAATGTTATTAAAGTATTATTAAATATTTCTTTTATATTATTAATTTATAAACCATTAACAAGAATTTTAAAATCAGCCACATTTTTAGAAAACAATAATAAAAATGATAAAAACACTAAAACATCTATAATAATGATTAGTATTGGTGGCATTTTGTTAATTATATTAATAATTGTAATTATTCTTTTAAAAACATACACAAAATCATAAATTAATTAATTATTTCATATCATTAAATGGTGATATGAATGAAAAAAGATAGAAAACAAAAAATAGATATTATTAAATTTATTATTTTATCAATATTTTTAATAAGCATGATTATTTGTGGAATTGTTTTTTATCCTAAAATAAAAGAACAAGTATCATTTGAAAACATTCGTAAATTTGTTGGTGATAATAAAATATTAAGTTATTTTATATTTGTGTTTCTACAAATCATACAAATTGTAATTTTTATTATACCTGGTGATATTATTAATGCTACTGGTGGTTTTGCATTTAATTTCTTTTTAGGATTTATTTTATCTTTTATTGGTATTGTTATTGGTTCAATAATTGTTTTTTATATTTCAAGATTTTTTGGCTATAATTTTGTTAATCGATTTATAAAAAAAGAAAAACTTGATAAAATAGTTTCATTTTTTGAATCAAATACTGGCTTTATTTCTTTATTTGTTTTTTGTAACCTACCATTTGTTCCTAAAGATATTTTAATGTATGGTGCTGGATTAACTCCACTCAAAGCTAAAAAAACTTTATTTATATATTGCATGTCACGAATACCTGGAATTTTAATTTGGAATGCTATGGGAGCCAATATTTATAATAAATCAATTTTAGGTATTGTTATAACTTCATGTGTTTTATTAATTTTCTTATTAACTATTATCATAATTAAAAATAAAATATTTAAAAATAAAATTGTTAAAATAAAAAAATAAATTATATTTTTAAACTAAATGCAGTTTTTAAATCACAAAAAAAACTTCATTTTTTTCATGAAGTTTACTTTTAAGGGGAAGTCCCAAATATGCACATTATCTAAATAATAGGATTTTTATAAAAATTAAAGCCATTATAAATTTTTGAACAGGTTATTATAAAAGGAACAGTTCTAAGTCATTATGCATATTTGGAACAATAGTTTATTGGGAAATAGGATTTTATAAGTTAAGTTTAAGAAAGAAGAAAACTAAAACATTACCTTATTCAAAATTTCGCCTACTATTTAGTTACAGCAAATGACAAGATTTCTTTCTTGTCAACTATATTATAATTGACAAATGTTAAATAAATATTAAGTTAATATTAAATTTTAAATTTTATAATGGTAAAGTAATTATAAATTCACTACCTTGTTTAATTTGACTTTTAACATTTATTTTTCCATCTAACATTCTAATAATATTTTTTACTAAAGCAAGTCCTAGTCCATTACCTTCACTTGAATGAGATGAGTCGGCTTGATAAAATTTATCAAAAATATATGGAAGTGCTTCTTCTGGTATACCTTCACCATGATCTTTTATTTTAAAGATGACTTTGTTATCTTCCACAAATAAACGAATATGAATTTGACCTTTCATATATGAATATTTAATAGCATTACTTATTAAATTATTCCAAACATTATTTAATGATTCATAATTTGAATTTAAGGTAACATTGTCTAGTTTTACATCTAATTTTATTTTCTTTTCTGTTACTTCTTTTTCAAAATCTAAAATGCATTCTCTAATTTGTTCATCGACTCTAAATGGATGTTTTTCTAAAGAAACAACTTTATTTTCAATTTTTGAAATTTTTAAAATATTATTAACTAAATTATTTAATTTTTTAGTCGAAGTAATAATGTTATTTAAATATTTGTTTCTATCTTCTTCACTTAAATTTTTATCTTGTAATAGTGTTGCATAGCCTTGAATTGTTGATAAAGGCGTTTTAAATTCATGAGAAACATTAGATATAAAATCATTTTTTAAAGTTTCATTTCTTTTTAATTCTTCAACCATTATATTAAAGTTTGTTATCAATTCTCCCATTTCATTTCGATAAGCTTTAGTTATTTTGACATTAAAATCTCCATTTGCCACCTTTTGAGTACTTTCTTTTAATTCTTGAATCGGTTTTAAAAAAATCTTACTTAAATATATAGATAAAATAGTAGCAACAAATATACCAATTAAGATAACTAAAATTAAAATAGTAGATGTTGATGGTTCATTAATTGGAATTTTTATATAACCCATTAAATATAAAACAATTAAAAGAGCATAAATACAAACATAAGATACAAGTAAAACAATTAGAATGATTGCAATCATTCTAAAGATAATATTACCGACGAATTTTCCTTTATTATTTGTTGTTTTCATTGTTTATGACCGCTTTATAGCCAAGTCCTCTAACTGTGACAATGGAAAAATCTTTATTATTAGCAAATTTTTCTCTTAAATGAGTAATATGAACATCTATAGTTCTTTCAATTGATTCACTATACATTCCCCAACATTCGTTCATAATTTGTCCACGAGTAAAAATCTTATTGGGATAAAGTAATAATTGAAATAATATTTTAAATTCTTTTAATGGCAAAATAATTTGTTTATTATTAGTGGTAACTGTTAAACTATCACTATCAAGTGTTGTATTTCTAAAAGTAATTTTATGATCTATATTAACTTTAGATCGCTTTAATAAAGAACCAACACGCAAAACTAATTCATTAATATCTATTGGCTTGACCATGTAATCATCGACACCAATATCATAACTTATTTTTTTATCTTCGTATTCTCCTTTAGCACTTATAAATAAAATTGGAATATCTTTATTTGTTAGACGAATTGTTTTGGCAAATTCAAATCCATTCATCTCAGGCATCATAATATCTGATATGATTAAATTATAAGAATTATTTTCCATTTTTTTTAATGCCTCTAAAGGATTGTTGACACCATCAACATAATAATTATGTCTTTCTAATACTAAGCAAATTAAATTGTTAAGTCTTACATCATCTTCCACAACTATAATGTTTATCATCGTTTGACACTTCCCCTTAATTAATTTCAAATGATTAAATACTTAAATACATTTTAATTGATTAGTTAATGCAAATAAATTATACTATATTTATTCATTGGTAGGAAATAACATGGCAAAAAAAGTTACATTAAAGTCAATAGATGTCAATAATTTACAAATAAAAGGTTGGCAAAGAAAATTTTTAAAATTACAAAGGCAAGGTTTAACTGGTCATATAGAAGTTGCTGGTTACCCATTTAATCAAATTGGTTGGGATAAATATGAAATAGATACAACTAAATTAAATGATAATCCTGGTTGGTGGGCTTATGAACAAGTTGCTTATGCTTTAGATGGTCAAGAAAGATGTGGAGAATTATTAAAAGATAATTTTTTATTAGATAAAGTAACCAAAGCTATTAATTTTGTTTTAAATGAAGCTGATAGTGATGGCTATTTAGGACCAAAATTTTTAAAAGAAACTGATGGGTGGAATCGATGGCCACATGTTGTTTTTTTTAGAGCCCTTTTAGCAAGATATTATTATACAAAAGATCAAAAAATATTAGATGCTTTAACTAAACATTATTTAAATTATCAAGTTGATTATTCAAATGATCGAGATATTTTAAATGTTGAAATAATGCTTTTAGTTTATCTTGAAAACCATAATGATAAATTATTAGATTTTGCCATTAAAAACTATCAAAAATATAATGACAATTGTCAAAATGATTTATGTGAAAAAGTGCTTTGTTCAACAAAAAAGCCATATGCTCATGGTGTAAGTTATAATGAATTTGCCAAATTAGGTGCCTTATTTTATATTTGTACCAACGACAAAAAATATCTTAAAACTAGTATAATGGCTTATAAAAAAATAGATAAATATTTTATGTTAGTTGATGGACTACATTGTTCAAATGAGTTTTTAATTGACAGCAATTATATGGAAAGTCATGAAACATGTGATATTTCTGATTATACATGGGCATTATTTTATTTATTAATGGCCACAAAAAATGGAAAATTTGCAGATAAAATCGAAAAATGTATTTATAATGCTGGCATTGGTTCAGTTAGTGAAAACTTTAAAGCTTTACAATATTTTTCGTGTCCAAATCAAGTTATATTAGATAGAAATTCTAATCATAATCTTTTCTTTAAAGGTGATAAATGGATGAGTTATCGTCCTAATCCTGGAACTGAATGTTGTGCAGGTAATGTTAATCGCTTTATGCCAAATTTCACAATGAAAATGTATTTAAAAAATGAAAATGATATCTATGCTACTTTTTATGGTGAATGTGTCTATAAAGATATAATCAATAATCAAAAAATCAAAATAATTGAAAATACTAATTATCCTTTTGATGATACCATTAAATTCACTATAAAAATAACAAAACCAACAAAATTTAATTTTTATTTTAGAATACCATCTTGGGCTAAACAAGTTAAAATATCATATAATGGTGTTATTGAAAATTTTAAAGTTATTAAAGGATTTGCCAAAATTACTAAAAGATTTCACAATGATGATGAAATAATATTAATTTTGCCATCAGAAATTGAATTAAAAAATTATAAAAAAATCGGACAATATATTGTTAAAGGTCCTTTACTTTATTGTTATGGTTTAAAAGGCCAGCGAGTAGTTGATATTTTAGAAACAAAACAAAACAATAAATTTAAGGCATATAATATTTATCCAAATAAAGATTTTAATTATATTCTTTTAAATAATAATAATTTTAAATTTATAAAGGAGCCAATAAAAACTAACACTAATATGTGGGATATAAAAAATGTACCATTTAAAATTAAAGTTGAGGCAAAAAAGGTTTTAAATTGGCAACTTAAATTAAAAAGAAAAATTAAGTACATTGATAATTTGTATAAAATTCCTTATAATTATATAGAAAAAAAAGGAAAATTTGTTTTCACACCAAAATTTCCTAAAAAATTAAAAGTTAGCCATGAAAAATATGAAATTATTTTAGTACCATATGGCTGTGCTAAAATTCGTATAAGTATTTTTCCAAAAGAAAGGAAAAGTGATTAATGATGTTTAAAAAAATAAGATTAACATATTTAATAACATTAATTTCTTGTTTAGTAATTATTTTAGTTAGTTTAGTTTCTTCAATTGTTGTTGATAAAGTTAATAAAATACAAGTAAATTCATTTACAACTAATTGTAGTATCAATTCAAATGGTGATGCTTCAATTTCTCATTCAATTAGTATAAATAGTACTTATGAAAAAAAGATGAAAGATTTTTCTTTCAAATTAAATGCTTTTGGTGGTAATGATGATAGTTCAGCATATCTTGATATTAGTACATTATATGTTTCATATTCTGGTGTTGGAACTTCACTTAATAATGATTATGGAAAAAATTTCGGTAATGAAAGAGTTATGTTTAGTAGTTCTTTATATGAAAATCAAAACACTAATCTTAATGGAAAAAAATTATCAGTTAAAAATGGTGCTGATGTAATTTATATTGGTGCTAAAAAAGGCTATTTAAATTATCAAAATTCTAATTTTGCATCTGTATCTATCAATATAAATTATACTATTAAAAATGCAGTTAAAATTTATGATGATTATGCTTATTTTGATGCAAAAATATTAGGTGATTTTATATCTTCTAAAAATTATACATTTTCTTTATCTTTGCCATCATATAAAAATAATGCACCAAAAGTTAAAGAAAAAATAATTGTTCAAACTTCAACAGAAGCGAAAAAATATTTAAATAAATCAAAAACAAATGATAATTCTTATCGTATTGAAAAAAATGATAGTAAAGATGAAAATAGAATTTCAAATAATATTAATTGTTCACTTGTTTTAGGAAGCAAACGTTTTTATGAATCAACAACTAGACCAAATTATCTTCATAAAAATTCAGGAAATATTATTTTTGCCAGGGCAAATTTAAATGCAATGAACCATTTCAATGATACTTATAGCATTTATCCACTTTTTATAATCATATTAAATATTATTGCTTTTGTAATTTACAATTTTATAACTAATTATAATATTAAATATAATATTTTAATTTATAAACCAAATAATAAATTAAATCCTGTTATTTATCATATGATAAAAGGTGATTTAAAATATGACCCAAGAGAAATAGTTAATTATTTGATATATCATGCCAAAATATTAGTTCCAAGTATGAAAAATAATAAAATGTATGTAAGTTTTCGTTTTGATAGTCCAAATAATGATTTAACAAATTATTTTAAAAAAGTTGTCAATAGTCCTTTAGAAATGCATGAATTTTATGACTTTTTAAGAAGAAATAAAAAAGAAGTTATAAATGTTTTAGGACAAAGTGCTATTGAAAATAAAGAAATAAATACAATGAACATAAATTTATTTAGCATTATTTTAGTAGTAGTTAATATCATTATTTTCTTTGTATTAGGATTTTTAACAAATGGATTATTAAGATATTTTACTTTATCAATTAATTTATTATCTGCAATAATATTAGCCTTTACAGCTTATTTCCGTTCAAATGTTTCTATAGAATCAAGAAAAGATTATGCATATTATCATCTTTATAAAAATAAAGAAAAAATTAAAGATATTAAAAATGATGAACTTGAAAAATATGAACAATTAATTCCTTATTCTACAACATTAAAATATGATGCTGATTTAATTTATTTAGCTGAAAATGAAATTGGTAGTGCCTTAGGTGCTTCAAAAATTGCAAGATCTCATCTTGTTATTGAATATTTATTAAGAGGTCACTATTAATAAAAAGGACTGTGAAAACCTATATTTTAGATTTCACAGTCCATTTTTTTATTTTTAAAAAAGCCAAGATTTTTTTTGATATACTTCATCATTATAAGATAATATTTTATAACCAGTTGAATCAAAAACATCTAACAATTCTTTTAAAGTAATTAAATTTTCTGAGAGGATAATTGTTTTACTTTTTCTATGATTTGAAGTAACTTTTTTGATATTAAAATGTTTACGAATGATATCATTTATATGTGATTCACACATTCCACATTTCATGCCATCAATGGTTAAAGTTATTTTATACATATTAAACTACCTTAGCTTTTTTAGCATCTAAAAATTTATTTATATAATGTACACCTACAATAAAAGCCACAATAATTATTACATAAATAAACAAAGTCCACCACCAAGTTCCAATTACATAAATAGCACTTGAAACTAGATAAGATACAATTAGCCAAAATGCAATTGTAAACCAAAATCTTTTCTTATTTGGTAATTCAGCTTTAGCTGTAGCAACGGCTGCAAAACATGGAATTGTAGTCATATTAAATGCAATAAATGAAATTAAAGCTGGAATAGTTATTCCTGTATTGGCAATCATTGCAACTGCAGCTTCCACATCTCCGCCTTCTTGTTCAATATCAATAGCACTGTCTATAATACAAGCAGCTAAGGCTCCAAATGTCGCTATAACATTTTCTTTGGCAATTAAACCAGTTATGGCAGCAACAACAAATACCCATCCAAAAGATTTTAGTTGTGAACCAAAGCCTAAAGGTGTAAACAATGGTTGTAGCAATTGACCAATATTAGCTAAAATAGAATTATTTATTTCTTCATCTGCTAAAAATTTATATTCCCAAGTAAAATGAGATATAAACCAAATAACAATAGTTGATGCTAAAATTATTGTAAATGCTTTTTTAATAAAATGTTTTAATTTATCCCATAAATGAATCATTAAAGCCTTAAATTGTGGTACATGATATGCTGGAAGTTCCATAATAAATGGAGGAATATCACCACGCATTGTAGTGTTTCTCATAGCAAGTACTGCACAAATAGCTGTAATCATTCCTAATAAATACATAGAATAAGTTATTACATCAGCATTGCCAACATTAAAGAATTGTACAATACCACCAGCAATGGCTGTTAAAATTGGTAATTTTGCTCCACAAGAGAAAAATGGAATTACTCTAATAGTAGCTGTTCTTTCGTTTTCATCAGCTAAAGTTCTAGTATTAATCATTGCTGGAACAGAACAGCCAAAGCCCATAATCATTGGCATAAAGGCACGGCCTGAAAGACCAAATCTTCGAAATACTCTATCTAAAATAAAAGCAACTCTTGCCATATATCCTGAATCTTCTAAAATAGAGAAAAATAAGAATAAACAAAGAATTTGTGGTACAAATGATAAAACTGCAAACAAGCCACCAAGTACACCATCAACAATAAATCCTTCAACCCATGCAGCATTTTCAGGAATATTTACAAACCAACTAGCAACTAAATCACTTAGCCCACCTGTTAATTGATCAAGTAAATTAAACAAAATGACTCCTGGTGAATTAATACCATCACTTGTCCACAATAATCCTTCAAACATGGATCCTTCAAAACTTGGTGCGACATTTTTAAATAATCCTCCTAAAAATAAGAAATTACTTGAAAATGTTATATGGAAAATAATAAATAATATTACTAAGAAAATAGGAATACCAAGCCATCTATTTGTCAATACTTTATCTATTTTATCGGATTTTGTTAAATTTGTTTTATAAGCTTTATCTTGATTTTTTGTTAATGATGAAGCATAATGAGCAGAAATATATTTATATCTACTATCAGCAATAATGGCTTCAAAATCATCACCAAATGTATCATCATCAAAAGTATGTTTAAAATCTTCAACCATTGGTAATAAATCAGGATGCGATTTTGATTCAAGTTCATCGTTTTCAACTAATTTTACCGCATGAAACAATGGATTTTCAACGCCTTTACCTCTAAAGGCAATACATACATCTTGAAT
The DNA here is from genome assembly GCA_947626825.1 of uncultured Bacilli bacterium. Lineage (GTDB taxonomy): Bacteria > Bacillota_I > Bacilli_A > RFN20 > CAG-631 > CAKPXW01. The sequence goes on from CANQTM010000023.1 coordinate 14,714, forward strand.
AAGATGAGAAAGTTTTCCTTTTTCAAGTAAAGTAAAACCTTTTCTTTTGTTTAAAGATGCATTATAGGCAATTGTCATCAATTCATCAATATTATCTTCTTTCAATGCACTAATGGCAACTACTGGAACACCTAAACTTTCTTGTAAAGTCTTTGCATCAATATGATCACCATTTTTTATTATTTCATCCATCATATTTAATGCAACAACTACAGGAACATCTATTTCTAATAATTGTGTTGTTAAATATAAATTTCTTTCAAGATTTGTTGCATCAACAATATTAATTATACAATCAGGTTTTTCATCTAAAATATAATTTCTTGAAATAACTTCTTCTGGAGTATATGGTGATAATGAATATATTCCAGGCAAATCAATAATTGAAATTGGTTCTTTGCATTTTTTATATTTTCCTTCTTTTTTATCAACAGTAACACCTGGCCAATTTCCAACATGGGCAGTAGAGCCTGTCAAATTGTTAAATAAGGTTGTTTTCCCACAATTTGGATTACCAGCTAAAGCAAATGTCTTCATTTTAGTGACCCCTCCTTAACTTCTAAAGTGATTAAACATGCCTCACTTTTTCTTAAAGTTAATTCATAATTACGAATTGTTACTTCAAGTGGATCACCTAAAGGAGCTTTCTTTCTTAAAAGGACAATTGCGCCTGGCGTAACTCCCATATCAAATAAACGTCGTCTAATTTTCCCTTCTCCACCAACCGCTTTTATTAGGCCAGTCTCGCCTACTTTAAATTCATCTAGTTTTTTAAGCATATTTTCCTACCTTCCTTAAGCTACTAGGATTTTAGTTGCAACATTTTTATCAAGTGCTAAGCGACCATCTTTGATAATACAAATAACAGAACCACTTGATTGGGAAAGTATTGTAATTTTTTCATTGACACAAATTCCCAAACTTTCTAAATGTTTTTTTAGTTTATCATTGGCAATAACTTTAATAATTCTAAGTTCACAATTTAATGGTGCTATTACTAATGGCATATGTTGCATCCTCCTTAAGTTAGTTTTTACTAACTCATTCTCTTTTTAAATAAATTAAACTGTTAGTTATAACTAACTACTAATATTATATTCTATTTAGAAACATTGTCAAACATTTTTTACAAAATTATTTTGTATAAAAACTTAAAACGACATTAAATGTTGATTTTAATGTCGTTAACAATAAATATTAATTTAAAAATTTTTTATAACAATATTTTTCCTTCTTCTATTAATAAATTATGAAATTCTTCTTCTGTTAATATTTTAATATTTAATTCTAATGCTTTATCATATTTACTTCCTGGATTATCACCAACAATGACTAAATCTGTTTTTTTAGATACGGAACCGCTCATTTTTGCACCACATTCATTTTCTAGTAAATTAGATGCCTCAGTTCGTCCCATAAATGACAATGTGCCAGTTAAAACAATGGTTTTCCCTGAAAAGAAAGAATTCGAATCAGCTTTTTGAGCATTAAGATTTACCATATTAACACCATATGATTTTAATTTATTAATCAATTCAATGTTTTTTTCTTCTTTAAAGAAATTATAAATATCTTTAGCCATAATAGGTCCTATATTATCGATATTAGATAAAGTAGCCATATCAGCATTCATTAAATTATCAATATTATTAAATTCTTTAGCTAATATTTTGGCAGTTTTTTCACCCACTTGTAAAATTCCTAAAGCAAACAATAATCTTTCTAAAGAATTATTTTTGGAATTTTCAATAGCATTTAAAAGATTATAAACTGATTTTTCTCCCCATCCAGGAATATGTTTTAATTCATAACTATGATTATATAATTGATAAATATCAGCAATATTTTCAATTAAATTAAGGTCAAGTAACAATTTAACATTTGCTTCACCCATACCATCAATATTCATAGCCTTACGATCACAAAAATGAATAACACTTTCTAATATTCTTGCTGGGCAATTAATATTCAAACAATAATAATCAGCTTCCCCTTCTTCACGATAAATTTTTTCTTTACATATTGGACATGTATCTATCATTTTAAATGGTTTGGCATCTTTGGGTCGTCTTTCTAATAAAACATCGCCAACTTCAGGTATTACATCGCCAGCTTTATGAATATAAATAGTATCACCAATTCGTAAATCTTTTGATAAAATATAATCTTCATTATGTAATGTACTTCTAGTAATTGTCGAGCCTGCTACTTTAGTTGGTTCTATTACAGCATTTGGAGTTATTCTTCCTGTTCGACCAACTGTAAAAACTATATCTAATAATTTGCACGGAACTTCTTCTGGTGGAAATTTATAAGCTGTGGCCCATTTTGGTGCTTTTGCTGTATAACCAATAGTTGAATATTGATCTAAATCATTTAATTTAATAACAACACCATCAATATCATATGGTAAAGAATTTCTTTTATTTCCTAAATCTTTTATATAATCTAATATTTCTTGAACATTATGAACTATTTTAGCTTCTTTATTTATGCAAAATCCTAATTTTTTCATAAATTGTAAGGCTTCATATTGTGATTTAATTTCATATTTTTCAGGCTCAACTAGAGTATAAATAAATGTTTCTAAATTCCTTTGTTTAGTAATAGTATAGTCAAGTTGTCTTAAAGAACCAGCTGCTGCGTTTCGACAATTTGCAAAAGGCTCTTTTCCTTGTCTTTCTTGAATTATATTTAGTTCTTCTAAAGTGTGTTTTGACATATAAACTTCACCACGAACTTCGATGTTTCCATAATATGGAATGTGTTGAGGAATTGAAGCAATATTATATGCATTCAAGGTAATATCTTCACCTGTAATACCATCACCTCTAGTTGCTGCTTTTACTAAAACGCCATTTTCATAACTTAATGCAATAGATAACCCATCTATTTTGCATTCACAAACATATTCTTGTAATTTATTATCAATAACATCATCTATTCTTTTGGTAAATGTTCTAATTTCTTCTTCATTATATACATTTGATAAAGATAACATTGGTGTATTATGTCTAACTTTTTTAAAAGACGAATCAAAAGTTCCACCAACTTTTTGTGTTGGTGAATCAGGTGTAATAAATTGAGGATATTTACTTTCTAAATCAATCAATTGATTCATAAGTTTATCATATTCTGCATCCGAAACAGATGATTGATTCAAAACATAATATTCATATTCATATTTTTTTAAAAGTTCACGCAATTTTAATATTTGATCAATTGGGTTAATTTCATTATCCATAAAAAACCTCCTATTTTATTAAATGAACGAATTTATGAGAAGCCACTAAAGTTTTACGACCAAATTTAGGGTCTTTAAAAACGACATCAATTAAACCATCATGTTCATTTAAAACAATTCCTTCACCAAATATATCATGTTTTATTAATGAGCCAGCACGAATATTTGTTGGTAATAATGGTTTATCTTGGCCTTTTTTAATGGCAATATTTTCTTCTTGAGCTTTAAATTTTATTTCTTTTAAAAATCGTGATGGTTGCCTTAATCCCATATATGAATAACCACCACTAGTTGATAAAAATAATCTTTTTCGCGCTCTAGTTATGGCTACATAAAATAAACGTCTTTCTTCTTCAATACCATCTATGCTTTCCATAATTGTTCTTGAACTTGGAAAAATAGATTCAACTAGTCCATAAACAAACACATTATCAAATTCAAGACCTTTAGCAGTATGAACAGTCATTAATTTAACATAATCATCTGTTGCTTGTTGATCATTTATTTCATCTTGTGAAGACATTAAAGAAACATTTTGTACAAATTCATCTAAAGTAGCATCATCTTTCATTAAAAAGTCTCTCATTTGCTCAATAAATTTATGAACATTATCAATTTTATCATCCATTTCATTAGCAATTAACATATCAAAATAGCCATATTTATGTAAATGATCATCTAAAATAACATTGGCTTTTTTAGGTTCAAATAAGAATTTATCATGTAATTCTTGGATTTGAATTATAAAAGATCTTAAAGAAGCACTTTGCTTACCCATATAAAAATCTTTTAAGTTATCTAAATTATTTTTTAAATGTTCATAAATTGAAACATTTTCTGTTTGGGCATTGGCTTTTATTTTATCTAAAGTGGTTTTGCCTATACCCCTTCCTGTATTTTCAATCAATCTTAATGCTGAAAAATCATCGGATAAATTCGTGGCAAATTTTAAATAAGCAATACAATCTTTTATTTCCATACGACGATAAAATCTAATGCCACCATAAATTTTATATTTAATACCTCTATTCATTAATATTTGTTCAATTGGTGCTGATTGCGAATTGGCGCGATACAAAATTGCAAAATCTTTATAAAAAATATTTTGACCATCATATAAATCTAAAATGTTATTTACGACATATTCTGCTTCTTTAATCTCATTATCTGCAACATAAATTGAAATATCACACCCTAAATCAGCTTTAGTAAATAAATTCTTTTTTACACGGTTATGATTATGAGAAATTAATTGATTTGCAACATTTAAAATATTGCCAGATGAACGATAATTTTCTTCTAAAGCAATGCTTTCACAATCTGGAAAATTTTTATTAAAATTCAAAATAATTTGAATATTTGCTCCTCGCCATGTATAAATCGTTTGGTCTGGGTCACCAACAACAGTTATTTCATTATCATCGCCAGCTAATTGACAAAGTAATTTAAATTGATTGTTATCAACATCTTGAAATTCATCAACTAAAATATGTCTTAACCTATTTTGCCATTTTTCTAAAACATGTGGATTTTCTGTAAATATTTTTATTGTTTTTAAAATCAAATCATCAAAATCTAGCATATGATTTTTTTGTAAATAATCTTCATATGCTCCATAAATTATGGCTTCTTGATGTTTAAAAAAATTACCTTTTGTAGTTTTTAATTCTACTTCTGGAGTAATCCATTGATTTTTCTTGTTAGCAATATAATCTAAACATGTTGAAATTTTCAAATCCTTAGCTTCGATTTCTTTTTCTTTAATAATATCTTTAACTATCTTTTTTTGATCATCTTCATCAATAATTGAAAAACTTGATGGGTAATTTAAAAGTTTACACTCTTCACGTAAAATACGGGCACAATATGAATGAAATGTAGCAACACTCATATGAAGATGTCCCATATTCAATGTTTTTTCAACACGATTTCTAATTTCATCTGCAGCTTTATTGGTAAAAGTAATTGCTAATATAGAAGATGGATAATAGCCTAAATTATCAATTAAATAAGCTATTCGATATGTCAACACTCTAGTTTTACCACTGCCAGCACCAGCAATAATTCGCAAATATTTACTTGTTGAAGTAACTGCTGCATATTGTCTTTCATTTAATATTTTTTTTAAATCTTCCATTGGCATTTCCCCTTTACCAAACTTTAAATTAATTATAACATATTTGCTTTTTTAATGCTCTTATGACTTGCATTTTTTTTATTAAAGCGACCCCAATCTATAACTTTAAATAAGTTGCGTAACAATTTCTAATTATGGTATAATTAGATAAATGCAAAAAAAATAATTTTGCGCATTTGATTATTCTTAAAGAAAGGAGATATAACTTATTTTTTGTTTAAGTTATTTTAACCAATATGATTAAACTTGCAATAGATGCTATGGGTGGCGATTTAGGCTCAAAAATAGTAGTAGATGCTGTTTTAAATTATCTTAAAGAACATGATGATGTTTCTTTTTATGTTGTTGGAAAAAAAGAAGAATTAACTGAACTTGAAAATAAAGCAACAATAATAGATGCAAGAGATGTCATGGAAATGGAAGATGGAGCTTTATCTATTTTAAGAAAAAAAGAAACTAGTATGAATAAGGCAATTGAACTTGTTGCTGACAATGTTTGTGATGGCATTGTTTCATGTGGTTCAACAGGTGCTTTCTTAACTTTAGCTACTTTAAAAGTTAAACTAATTCCTGGCGTTAAAAGAGCTGCTTTAGGAACTTTTATGCCAACTTTAGTTGATGGTCACTTTACACTTATTTTAGATTGTGGCGCCTCAAATGAAAATAATGCTGAACAACTTGTACAATTTGCTGAAATTGGCGAATGTGTTTATCGTAGCGTTTATAATAAAAATGATGTTGATGTTTACCTTTTAAGTAATGGAGCAGAAGAACATAAAGGCTGTCCTGAAGGTAAAGAAGCTTATCAAATATTAAAAAATAAAGAATATTCTTGGTTTAAAGGAAACATTGAGGCCAAAGAATGTTTAAATGGTACTGTTGATGTTTTAGCAACTGGTGGTTATGCTGGAAATGTTTTATTAAAATCTATTGAAGGAACTGCAATGATGATGTCTTCTATTTTAAAAGAATCTTTATATATGAGTTTAAGGACAAAAATAGGAGCTAAAATTGCTTATCCTGCATTAAAAAATCTTAAAAGAAGAATTGATCCATCAAAAGGTGGCGGAGCTTGTTTAATGGGAATTAACAAAGTTTGTGTTAAAGCTCATGGGAATGCTAATGCAAGAGCATTTCAAACAGCCATTGAATATGCAATATCAATGATTAACTCACCAATGATTGCATCATTAAAAGAAAAATATGGAACCAAAAATTAGTTATAATAAATTATTAAGTCCTTTTCATATTAAAGTGAAAAATGAATTATATTATATAGAGGCCTTAACTCACTCATCATACGCAAACGAATCACTTCCCATAACTAAAGATTATCAAAAACTTGAATTTGTAGGCGATGCTGTTTTTCAGCTTGTTTCTGCAGAATTGGTTTATAAAAAATATCCACAAATGCATGAAGGTGAACTAACTAAACTTCGTTCAAAACTTGTAAGGACAGAATCATTTGCTAAATTAGGTAGAGAATTGCATATTCATGAAATGATGTATCTTGGACATGGAGAAGAAAAAGATCGTGGTAAAAAAGATAAAATAATTGAAGATGTTGTTGAAGCATTTATTGGGGCTATCTTTGTTGATCTTGGCTATACAAAAGCTAGAATTGTTGCCAAAAATTGGTTAAATAGAATTTTAAAAGAAATCGACAAAGAAGATGTTGAAGATTATAAATCTCAACTTCAAGAACTAATCCAATCAGATTCAAGAGAACCTTTAAGATATGTATTATTGCATACCGAAGGGAAAGATAATAATAAAATATTTTATTACAAAGTAACTCACGATGGTATTACTTTAGGTGAAGGTCAAGGTAAATCAAAAAAGCAAGCCGAGCAACATGCTGCAAAAGCTGCTTTAAGTAAGTTAGCAAAGTAGGAGGACATATGGGATTTTTTGCAAAATTAAAAGAAAAATTATTTCATAAAAATAGTAATAATAAAGAAAAAGAAGTTCAAAATAAATATGTCTCAGGACTAGACAAATCACGAAAAAATTTTGTTGATAAACTTGCTGAATTAAAAGCAAGATATACTAAAGTTGACGAAGATTATTTTGAAGAATTAGAACAAATATTGATTTTATCTGATGTTGGTGTGCAAACTGCTTTAAATATTGTTGAAGCAACAAGACAAGAAGTAAAACTTCAAAAAATTACTGATCTTGGTCAAATAAATGAAATTTTAGTTGATAAAATGTTTATCGCTTATGCTAATAATGATATTGTTGAAACCAAAATTAATTTAGAAGAAAATGGTTTAAGTGTTATTATGGTAGTTGGCGTTAATGGTGTTGGAAAAACAACATCAATTGCTAAACTTTGCAATAAATATAAAGAAGAAAAACATAAAGTATTATTAGCAGCAGCAGATACATTTAGAGCTGGTGCTGTCGAACAATTAAAAATATGGGCGCAAAGGGTAGGTGTTGATATCGTTTGTGGTAATGAAAAAGCGGATCCTTCTTCTGTTGTTTATGATGCTGTTAATAAAGCATTAAAAGAAAAATATAATATTTTAATTTGTGATACTGCAGGTAGAGTACAAACAAGACAAAATTTAATGGATGAACTTTCTAAAATGAATCGTATCATCAATAAAGTATCAGGACACGAAGCTAATGAAGTTTTATTAATTATTGATGCTACTACAGGACAAAATGGTATTTTACAAGCCAAAGCTTTCTTTGATGCAGTGCATGTTTCTGGTATTGTTTTGACTAAAATGGATTCAACTAGCAAAGGTGGAATTATTTTAGCTATTAAAGATGAATTAAATATTCCTGTGAAATTTGTTTGTTTTGGTGAACAAATTAATGATATACAAGAATTTGATTTAGATAACTATTTGTATGGTTTAACTAAAGGAATGGAGGTTCAAAGCGAATGAATTTGTTGGGTTTAATATTGTTTTTAATAATTCAAATTGTTGTTAATCAATTGCTTTTAAATATATTTCCTGTGTTTACAGCAAATATGGTTGGCGTATTAGCTTATTGTTTAATATCAAGTTTGATTATTTCATTTTTTGGAGCTTTTTTAGCAACACCAAGAGGTTATAAAAAAGATTTTTATAAACAGCCAGGATTTCATAAATTGATGTTATTTTATTTTGTTATCTTTTTTGTTTTAGATATTTTAATGTATTTTGTAATTTAAAATGGACATAATCAAAACAGAACACATTAATGATTTACTTGATGTTTATAAAGAATTACTAACTAAAAAACAACAAGAAATAATGGATATGTATTTTCTTTATGATTTATCATTATCTGAAATTGCAAACGAATGTAACATCTCACGTTCTGCAGTTTATGATTTAATTAAAAGAGTCACCAAAACACTTGAAAATTATGAAGAAAAATTACAAATAATTGCTAAAAAAGAAAAAATTTTGCAAACAATTAAAAATTTAGACAAAGAAACCAAAAAGAAAATTGAAGAAATTTTATAAGGTGGGGATAAATTATGGCATTTGAAGGGTTACAAGAAAGATTACAAGGAATCTTTAAAAAAATAAGTGGTCAAGGTAAATTAACAGAATCTAACATGGATGATATGCTAAAAGAGATTAGAATGGCTCTTTTAGAAGCAGACGTTAATTTTAAAGTTGTTAAGCATTTTGTTAATGATGTTAAAGAAAAAGCTTTAGGACAAAAAGTGATTTCTTCACTAACTGCTTCACAAATGGTTGTTAAAATTGTTAAAGAAGAATTAGTAGAATTATTTGGTAAAGAAACACAACCTATTAATTTTGCAACAATTGGTATTACTACAATTTTAATGTGTGGTTTAAATGGTTCTGGAAAAACAACAACTAGTGCTAAATTAGCCAAAATGTTAAAAAAACAAGGCAAAAACCCATTATTAGTTGCTGCTGATATTTATCGTCCAGCAGCTAGAGATCAACTTATTACTTTAGCAAAATCTATTGATGTTCCTTGTTTTACTTTAGAAAACGAATCAGCTGAAAACATTGTTTTAAAAGCAATAGAATTAGCTAAAAATAGTTCTTATAATGTCGTAATTATTGATACAGCTGGACGTTTACAAATAGATGAACAATTAATGCAAGAATTAGTAAATATTACTAACTTAACCACAATAAATGAAAGAATGTTAGTTATTGACGCTATGTCAGGCCAAGATTCTGTAAATGTTGCTAATGCATTTAATGATAAAGTTAATATTACTGGTATGATTATGACAAAACTTGATAGTGATGCTCGTGGTGGAGCAGCATTATCTATTAAATATTTAACAAATATTCCAATTAAATTCATTACTAGTGGCGAAAAAGTTGATGATATTGAAATATTCCATCCAGATAGAATGGCTGATAGAATCATCGGCATGGGTGACATTTTAACTTTAGTCGAAAATGTTCAAGATAAAATAGATGAAAAAGAAGCAGAAAAACAAGCCAAAAAAATGATGGATGGCAAATTTGATTTAGAAGATATGTTAAAGCAAATGGAACAAATGAAAAAAATGGGTTCTCTTTCAAAACTTATTCGTTTTATTCCTGGAATGCCAAAAATCAGTGAAGATGATTTAGCAAAAGGTGAAAAAGAATTAAAAAAGACTAAAGCAATAATTCAATCAATGACAATTGAAGAAAGAAGACATCCCGAAATTTTAAAAGCAAGTAGAAAAATAAGAATTGCTAAAGGATGTGCAATGCAAGTTTCAGATGTTAACTCAGTTCTAAAAAAATACGAACAAATGAAAGATATGATGAAACAAATGAAACCATATATGAATAAATATCATAAATAAAATATTTAAAAATTAAATATATAATTAAACTAGTCGTAACTAGTTTTTTTATTGCAAGAATCAATTTCTTTATTCAATGATATCAATTCAATATATCCTTGAACTAATTTTTCCCCTTTAAAACAATCTTAAAAAACGTATAATTATCATTATTATGTATAAAAATAGAACTTTTTTATAAGGGTCTTGATAAACTTAAGTAATTTTTTTCATAACATAAAGTATTATTTCATAATACAATATAATATAAAAGTTAATAAAATTTTTTATACTTTTTTTATGCGTAATCACTAAAATTTATATTTAGTTATTGCAATTAATGAAAGTTAATGATAGAATTGACTTAGAAGAATAATACCTGAATTTAGGAAATCGGGTCAATTTGGGGTGTTAAAACTCTGTTTGTAGAAGGGCATTAACATCCTTTATAGA
>CANQTM010000024.1 GCA_947626825.1 uncultured Bacilli bacterium
TCAACTATAAAAACGGAACGCAAACGGTCAGCCTTGACGAGCTTTTGTGTTCGGATTATAATTGCCTCGGTGCACCACTTGTAATTTGGTCCGATTTTTCGGACTTTTTTTGAACTTTTGAAATTTTAGGACTTAATTGGTAAGCGTCAAAAATATCCAATATCGACAAAATGAACCAAATGCTGAATAATATACGTAGGAGGTTCGAACATGGAAAACAATAAATATTTAGTAGAATTTAAAATAGATGTTGTAAAGCAATATCTTATTAAATGAAACATTAAAAAAACAAAAATGTTTCCTTTGCCGAATGTCTATAATTGTATGGTAAAAAATTATTTTTAAAAAGGGTAAAAAAACGTAAAATTAAGTGTTGTAATAGTTGCAACTTGAAGAACAAAAGGAGGAGAAAAACAATATGGAAGAAAAATACAGAGAACCATTGCTTGAAGAAAAAGACGGATTTTGTTTTGTCCAAAATGGCACGTATAACCCCGCATCAAACAATGAGACTTGGAAGCGCATTTCCCCTTTGGTTGATATGGTTAAAGCAACAAGTGAATTTTACAAAATGCTTAAAATAGGTTCTGAGGAAGAAGTACCCATTTTACTTGATGAAATAGACGTAATGGTGGCGCAAATCGGAAGAATGATTGCAAAAATAAAAAGAAATAATGGCATGGTTATTATGCCAAGTGTGACATACTTTCAAAAAAAATTTGAACAGATTACAAAAGAACTTGATAATATGCTATATAAACAAGCAAGAATTCAGGAAAAAGAACTCGCAAAAGGGCTTGCTACTGAGTTTAGAAACGCAATGCGAAAAAGCATCGCACATAACTACAATGAAGCCCTTGAATTAAACAAAAATGGTGCAGACATCCCAATCCCAGAAGAAAAAGTAGAATTGATGAAAAAAATCGATGCAAAGGTTAAAGCAGATGAAATAAAAAAGGCTAGTGGAAAAAGTGACAAGAAGTAAGAGATTTATATCTTCAAAAAAACTCAAATAATGCTCTATTTTTCCTAAAACGGGCAATGAAATTTATAATCAAAAATAATCTTTAAATATGAAAATAATTAAAAATAAAGTAAAATAACCATCTTTTAGGTAATACATATATGAGGGGTTCTAGAATTCTTAAGGTCAAAAACCTATGCAGATAAGGTACTTGTTGTCGTGTTTAGTTTATCGTTCCTATGGTCACTTAAAAGGATAGAAACATCCTCAGCTTGAGTCATAGAACAATAGCCACTTTCAAAATAATAGGGAGTGGCTTTTTTGCTTTTTGGTGTTCAAATTAACGATTCCTTTCCTTAACTCTTGAAAGAGAGAACTGCTACGAGAACACTTGAAAAAACAAAAAATAATAAATATGATTAAACAATGATATAGGCACAAGGCTTTAGGTTTATTTAGAAACCCTATTTCTTCAATTATTTTGTTAATTTTTTTGTGGAAATCTATATTTAAGTGAAAATCTAAAACGAATATAACAACATATACATTGATTTAGATAATCGTTAATATAAAAAGATGCTTTTTTAACTTTTATAAAGTTTTACAAAAAAATACTAAAAATTTGTGTTTCTTTTGATATATACAAAACAAATGTAAGTGTGTTACAATAATTTTAAAGATTTTATTAATTATTAAATGGGAGGGGATTGCGTTGAGTTTATCTATTAAATGTCTTATTATAATGATTGTCTCAATGACAATAATTGTTCTTACAATTTTAATTGGAATAATTGTTGAAAAAAGAAATTGTAAATATATTAAAAATGATTTGAATAATAAAGTTTCTACATTATCACAATTTCAAATTCTAATAATTGGTTTCTTTCTTGCAGCAATAGTTGCTTTTTTTCCAATGTATTATTTTGATTATTTAACTGATAAAAACGTAATAATAAAATGTTTAAAGGCCATTGTGCTTGCAGCTCAAAATGTATTAAGACTTATAACTTTGAATGGTGAATATGATAACATTAAAAATTTTATGAGCGATACAAGTAGAATTAATGCAATACTTGGAAATATTTATTCTATTTATTTGTTAATTATATTTATAGGTGCACCTATTTTAACTGCAAGTTTTGTTTTATCTTTTTTTAAAAATACAGTTTCTAAAATTAAATATTTTTTCAAAAAAAGAAAAAACATTTATTACATTTCTGAATTAAATGAATATAGTTTTGAATTTGCCAAAAATATCTTAAGTGAAAAAAATGCAAATAGAAAAAACTTGATAATATTTACTAATGTTAAAGTAGAAGATCAAATGGATTTTGAATTGATAAATACTGCAAGACGTTTAGGCACTATTTGTTTAAGAAATGATATTACAAGTCTAAAATTTAAAAAAAATATTAATCGTAAATTATATTTTATTAGTGAAAATGAAGATGAAAATATTAATAAAGCTTTTTATCTAATCAAAAATATGAAAGATAACAAAGTTTATAATAATAAGAACACAGAATTTTATGTCTTTACTAATAATGCCGAAAGTAGTTCATTAATATACACATTAAAACATCAAGAACCTAGTCTAAAAATGAAAATTAGAAGAGTCAATATGAATCATAATTTAGCAATCAATGCTTTAATGAACACTAAAGATAATATCTTTACAACAGCTAAAATTGATAAAAACAACGTTAAAGTTATGCAAGTTTTACTTGTTGGATTAGGTGGCTATGGTTATGAATTTCTTAAAAATATTTGTTGGTGTTCGCAAATGCCAGGATATAGTTTGACTGTTAATATTTTTGATAAAGATAATAGTGCTGCAGAACGAATTGCTATGGATGCACCAGAAATATTAGAATTAAACGATAATAAAATTGCTGGTGAAGCTATGTATAAATTGAAATTCTATAAAGCCGATGTTAATAAAATTGAATTTATTAATAAATTAAATGAAATTGAAACACCAACTATAGTTTATGTCATGTTAGGTGATGATGAGTTAAACATTAAAGTTTCCATGATTATAAGACAACAATTATATAGAAAAGATCCAAATAATGGTCTTGAAATACCTATTTATACTGTTATTGAAGATAAACTTAAAAACCAAGTTTTAAGAGTTGATCAAAACCAAAGTCAACTATTATCAAAAGATGGCAAAAACTATAATATTCAAACAATTGGTGATGTAAGAACAATTTATAGTCTTGCAAATGTTGAAGAAATAACATTAGAAGAAATGGGGTTAAAACAACATTATATTTATGTAAGTAAAGTTATAAAAGATGATATTGCAAAAATAATATCTGATTTAAATTCATATCTTCCTAATGATTATGATTTTGATACATTATCATCCACAACATTTAAAAGACAAAAAGAATTTGAAAAAATATATTTAGAAATATCTGATTCTATTAAAGAAATTTGTGAAGATATGACTTTATTAAACCATATAAATGCTTTACTTAACACACTTGATAAACAAGATAATATAATAAAAGAAACTCTAGAAAAAATAAATGATAGATTTAATTATTATAAAGACGAATTTGATAAAGATGAATATAATCGAAATTCATCAATATCACGTTCAATTTATTTATATTTTAGAGAAAAATTAAATATCAATAATTATAATTCAAAATGTTTAAAAGATTATGAACATCGAAGATGGAATGTTTGGCTAAGATTTGAAGGGTATATTCATGACGATAAAATTAAAGATGGTAAACATTTATCAAAAACACATACTGATTTAATATCATTTTATAAATTAGATAAAAAAGAACAAGAAAAAGATGAAACATTAAAAGGTGGAAAAGTACATGAATAATCAAATTATTAATGTTGTTTGTGCAATTTGTTGCATAGTTTATAGTATTTTAATAATTTATGTGTTAGGGTGTCTTATTTTAAAAAAATATAAAGATAAGATAGAATTTATCAGAAGTTTTAAAAAAGGCAAATGTACAATTATTTATTTAGTTGCTATTCCTTTATTTTGTATAGGGCATATGTATGCTAACGAAAGTTTTTTAAATGCATTTTTTGTGGCTTTAAACAAAGTAGTTAGTTTAGTAGTCTTAAGATATGATTTTTCTAGTATTTCTTTATTAATGAAAGAAAATAAATTTTATGAAATAACAATTTATATTTGTGCTACTTTAGTTTTATTGAATGCAATTTTATTTTCAATATCAGTATTTTATCAATATTTACTTGAAAAATATTATAAATTAAAACTTAATTTTTCAAAGAAAAATCATCTTTATATATATGGCAATAATCAAAATAATATAGATATTTATAATAGTGCAAAACAATATACAAAATTTGTTATAGATAATTTATCTAACAAAGATTGTTATAATCTTTATTGTAATAAAGTTAATTATTTAAAAAATATTGCCATTGAAAAACAAATAAGAAAATTTATACGTCAATCACTTAATAAAAACATTGAAATAACAACTATTATTAACACATTAGATGAAGAAAAAAATATTAATATTTGTAAAGCAATCATTAAGCAAATAAAGCAACTAGAAGATAATAAAAAAGATATTTTGTTTGAAAAATTTCATGTTTATGTATTTGGCGAAATGAATTATGAAGCAATATATGAAGATATTATTGAAAATGCGTATGGTTGTATCCATTATATGAATAAATATCAAATAATATCTATGAATTTTATTGAAAAATATCCTTTTACAAGATTTATGGATGAAAGACATATTGATTATGAAACAACATTAATTAAAGATGATGTTGATATTAATGTTTGTATGATTGGCTTTGGAAAAACTAATAGAAAAATATTTTTAACTTCAGTTGCTAACAATCAATTTTTAACAATGAATGATAATAAACTAAAATTAAAACAAGTTAATTATCATATATTTGATCGCGAATCAACTAATAATGATAAAAATTTAAACCACAATTATAATCGTTATAAAAAAGAAATTTTAGAAGAGATTCAAGATGGACAAATAGATAAAAATGATTATCTTGAGTTACCTGAAACGCCAGCTAATGAACAATTTTATAAAATGGATATTAATGACAATGAATTTTATAAAAATATAAAAAATATTATATCCATAAATCCTAAAAGCATTAATTTTATTATAATTGCTTTTGGCACTGATTTTGAAAATATTGATATGGCTCAAAAATTGATTGAAAAAAGAAAAGAATGGAATCTTGAAAATGTAGTATTGTTTGTAAAATCTAGAAAATATAAAAAAGAAGAAACATTATTAAAAGATATGAATTGTTATTTCTTTGCCAATGAAAAAAATGATATTTATAATCTTGAAAAAATTAAAGGTGATATCATTCATACAATGGCTAAACAAAGGAATGCTATTTATCAATTAGAACATGAAATAACTTCTAATCCAAATAAGAATATTGATGATAAAATTATTGAACAAAATAATAAATTATCTAATCAAAGATGGTATAAACAATTTAGCCAATCAGAAAGAGAATCAAATATATATGCTTGTTTAAGTATTCGTTCTAAGTTAAATTTGATGGGTCTTGATTATGTTTTAGAAAATGACAATGAAAAAGTTAAACTTAGTGAAGAAGAATATTTAAATTATTATGCTTGTGATGATTTACCTGATTTTACTTATTATAATAAATCAATTGATAATAAAAAAATAATTCATTATACAATTCAATTTAAAAAATCAAGAAGAACAACTTTAGCTATTCATGAACATTATCGTTGGAATGCTTATCAAATTAGTAAAGGTATTATTCCAGCAAGTAAACAAATGATTTTAGAAGAAAAAAATAGCGATGGTAATTTTACAAATGGTAAGAATTATCAATTACGCCATCATGGAAATATTACTACTTTTGAAGGTCTTATTGAATTTAGAAAAATGATAGCTAAACGCGATAATAAAACAGAAGAAAGTAAAGATGTGATTAAATATGATTATCAATTGTTAGATGATGTATATTGGTTATTAAATAAAAATGGTTATAAAATAGTTAAAAAATAATTAAATTAACAATTTAAAATTTAAATTATTATGTTTTATTAAAATGCTTTGATGAATTTTATTTGACAAAGCATTTTTTTATAAAAAAATCAAAATAAAATTTAATAACTATTATAAAAAAAACTTGTAATCACAAAAAACTAAATGTAAAAAAGTGTAAAAAAACATTTACAATTTTTTATAAAAGATGTAAGATAATTTTAGGAGGAACAAAATATATGAATTTAGTTTTTTCAATAACTGAATTATCATCATTAACTAATAAATCAAGACCCTCTTTATATAAATATATTAATGCATATGAAGTAGGGCAATATGATCTAATTCCTTTTAGTTTTATTCAATTGTTTGAATTAATGGATAAACCAAATGTTAAAAGAAGTGAAATAATTTCATATTGTAATATGACTTTTTTAAATGTTGATTGTGATATTAAAGTTAATGAAATAGTTACTTTAATTAAAAATAATAAAAACAAATTAAATCTTGATAAAATAAAAACATTAATTGAGGAGGAAATAAGTAATGGGTAATATTAATCCAGTTTATAATCAAAATGATTTATTAATATTTTTTAAAAAGGTCAGACTAGATACTGACAAAAAAATTATTGATGCAAAAATTCAAGAAAATCAGCAAGTTTCTAAAGACAAACTTAATGTAAAAGAAAAATTTTCAAATCTTTGGAAAAATACTGTATCATTTGTTGGTGGTTATGAAAAAATAGTTAATGCAATTGATGAAAATATTAACAATTTTTATGCTAAATATGTCAATGTTATAACAGATGATATTGCTAAAGAATTATATAAAGATTTGTTTAAAGATGATAAATATGGTTTAGCTAAATTATTATTATCAGTCAGTATTATTTTAGATAATGAATATGAATTTAAATATGAAAAAGAAGGTTTAGAAGCAGTTTCAAATTATTTATATGGTAATGCTAATGAACTTAATAAAATTAAGGAATCATTAAATCAAAATTATAAAGAAATCCACCCAAATCCATTAAGCAATATTCAAAAAGGAATTTTGGTTGGAACAGCTTTAGCATCACTTGTTGGAGTTATTTACCTTCCTATGATAATAGGTGGTGGACTTAGTGCTTCGGCATCAGTAACAACAGCCACTTTAGCATCTATGGGTTTTGGCGATATGCAGGTGGGCCTTGGGATAATAACAGCTGAATCTATTTTATTAGGAGCAGCTTTAAATGGGGCTTGTTATGGAGGAATGAAATTATATAATTCTGAAAAAATAAAACAAGAATTTAAAAAATTGTCTCCTGATAAAGAAGTTATGCATTTAGCCATTCAATGTGTTTACATTCAAAGAATAAAAAGCACATTAACAGATGATGAATTTAAAGAACAATTAGATAATATATTAAAATCAATGAACACTTTAAAAGCAGATCTTGACTATTATTATTTTGTTGAACGTGAAGATATTAAGAATAATAGGGAGAAAATGACAGCTTTTCATAAATTTGACACTCATTTATCAAAGATTTTGAAAGTAGATTAACTTTTTTTCTTAGAAATTGTTGAATTATTTAGAAAATTGTTGTAGGAATAAAAGTGATATGGGTCCACAACAATTTTTTTGTTGCTTTATCATGTATCAAAGCACATATAAAAAATTAAATTGCATTGATTAATAGTTATATTTTAACAATCTTTATTGATTTTTTTTAGTTAAAAGGAAGTGTTTCTATGGCGTTTAAGTTACCAAGCTTTGAAGAGTTAAACAATACTCAAAAATTGATTATTAAATTATTGCCAAATGCCAAAAAGTTAGCTGTTATTGGTGGCCCTGGAACTGGTAAAACAATAATAGCAATTCAAGCTGCTGATGTAATGTCTCAATCAAATAGTAAATGTTTAATATTATCTTATAGCAAATCTTTGCGCGATCAAATAAAGTGTATTGCTGATACATTTAATTTAAACATTGATAATATAGAAATTGATTCTATGCATGCATGGCTTTGGCGTAAACTAAAAAATTTAAAAGTTGCAGATCCAAAAATTTTACAAAGTCATGAATTTACTTATGATATTTGCAAACTAAAATCTTTTTTAGATTCTATACCAAAAAGCAGAAAATTAGAATATGATTATATATTTATTGATGAAGCACAAGATGTTCAAGATGGTTTAATTAAATTATTGTGCCAATTTTGTAATCATATAATTGTAACTTTTGACGATTCTCAAAGAATTGGTAATTCGGAAATATCATTTTATAGTAATGATACTTATAATCATTCTAATATTCTTTCGGACCTACAAATTGGTGATAAATATTTTGATTTAATTGATAATTATAGAAACACTATTCAAGTTGAATCAGTGGCAAAAACATTGTTTTCATCTTATGATACCAATGATATTACTTTAAATAAAATCACTTCTAAAAAAGTTGGTAAAAGACCTAAATTAATTACCAGTAAAGAATATATGTCATATTCGGAAATCGCAAAATATATCGTTAATCATTACGATTTATCAAAATCAGTAGCAGTATTATTTAATACCAATGGGCAAAAAGGTGCAATGGGATTATTTAATGGATTAAAAGAAAATATTGAAAATGAAATAAAAGCTAGTGGTCGACAAATTAATTTTTTATTCAAATTTGGCAACAAAACTAATATTGATTCAAGTAATTCTTTGGATAATGGTATTTTTCTTATGAGTTTTAAAACTAGTAAGGGGTTAGAATTTGATGAGGTCTATGTGTTAACTACCGATGTTGAAATTAATAATTACCAAAAGAGAAATGCATTTTATGTTGCTTTTACACGTTCAAAAACAATGACATATGCAATAATTGATAATTTAAATGAAGTAAATGCCGAAATTAATAATTTATTATTATCGAATTCATTTTTGTTTGATAAAGAAGAAATATAAAGGTGGGATAAAAAATGAATACCTATTATTTATATATTAACAAAGAAATATTAAGTAAATTTTTAGAAAGAAATTTAATATATCCAATTGAAAAAAGTTATTCAGGTTCAAAACCTTTATCATTGACATATGATAATATTTTAATTTGTTTTAAAAAGAAATATAATCCTAAAATCATTGAAAAATATTGTAATGATGGTCTAACTTTAGCAATTGCACTTGAAATAGAACTTCCTGCAACAACACAAAATATTTATCAAAATGAGGAAATGTTAATTTTAAACGATGTGATTTCTTTTTCAAACGTTAAAAAAATATATAATATATCTAATAAAATCTCACCAAATTATATTTGCAATAACATTTATCTTTTTCAATCCTTAATGTCTGTTACACCTTTTGATGGAGATTGTAATGATTTTGATTTTGAAATAATCAATTTAAATACAACTCTTATAGAAAATGTTAAAGATTTAACAGATAAAATAAGAAATTATGATAAATTACAAGGCTTTTATTGTGCACGTTTTGGCTTTTTAAATTATGAACAAATTGATAAAAAGAAAATTGTTGAAAAAAGAAATATAGATATGTCCTCATGGCGATATGTTTCCAAAGAAAAAACATATAATGAATTTGTTAATGAATACTATGACAAAGTTTCTAAAAAAAGTAGGAAGAGAGATAACGGGCAAAAAACTTTAGATGATTATAATTTGTTGAACATATTGAATGATAATTTTGAAATATATTTAAAAAATTCCTTGAATCATCACATAGATGATAATAGCTTTGAAGGAAACTTATTTCAAATACTTTTTGATTATCAAATTGGCGATCTTTTAGAATTATTAAAAGATCAAAAATGGTGTAGTCGAGTTCTTAATAATATTAATGCATTATCAAGTAATCAAATTGATGATATTGCCTTTTTGACAAAATATTTTTCTAATTTAAGTGGTAATGATGAAGGAAAAATAATAAAAATCTTACTTATTTTAAATAACATTTTAAATAAGGATTTGGATGAAGCAAGAAATTATATATGTAACTTTATCTCACCACAATCCGAATCTGAACTTACTAAAGAATTATTATCCATGTATGGCCTTGCTAAAGGCATGAAAGCAATTACTTATTCTATTAAAAAGAAACCAGATATTTTATTATTTGCTTATAATAAATCAAAAAAATATTTTGATAATTATATTAATGTTGTTTCATATGATGAATATTATAAGCAAAGAAATTACGAACCAGAATGTTTATTAGATGATGGTTTTGATTTAAAACTTTTTAATTATAAAGAAGATTATAAATATATTAATAGAAAAATAGATGTAGAATTACTTAAATCATTAGCAATAGAAGTTAAAGATATTTCTAAAAAAGACCTTTCTAAATTTCATTTTGCTAAAAATATGAGGCCTAATAAATTATATAAAATATTTTTAATATTCAAAAAAAATGAGATGAATTGCAAACCTGAATATTTATTAGATGGTGGTTTTGATTTAAATGTATTTAATTATAAAGAAGAATATGAATATATCAATAGAAAAGTTGATGAAAAATTACTTGAATTGTTAGAAACAGAAATTAAAGATATATCAAACAAAGATCTTTCTAAATTTCATTTTGCTAAAAATATAAATCCTGAAAAATTACATAAAATATTTTTAATATATAAAAATAAGAGGGATGGACAATGAGTATGCTAAATTATAATTATTTTTCTGTTGAGTTTAATAAAGACCCTTCTTGTTTAAATAGATTATATGAAGAAATTATTTTACAAAATCCTAATTCTTTTTTAACATTTGACGAATATAGTCGTGTTATTTATTTTTTAGTTCAAAAATATGTAATATACAATGATTATTTACATAGTAATAATTTATTACAACAATATAGAATTAATTGTAATGAAAAAAACATGGATGTTAATAAATGTTCTTGGTTTCTTTATTATTCACTTAAAATATATTCAAAAAGATCAATTAAATATTATTTAGAAAATCCAAGCATTTTTTGGGAAAACATTTATTGTTTAGCTAGTCTTAAAGATTCTGAATTGTATGATAGACTAAATAATTTATTAGTTGACACTTTAGAATTTTATAAAAAAGAATATGCAAATCAATCTAAATACTTAAAAGATGCTATGCAAAAATTTGTAAATTATTATTTTGCAAACAAAGAATATTCGCCTTTAGTCACAGCTCATTTAAATGAATTGAAAACATTAATTTCATCACCAAATAATGACAATGAAGTATTAGAAACATATCATCAATTACCATCACAAAATATTCCAGAACCAGAAGTGACTGCTAGTAATGAAGATAAACAAGAAGCTATCAAAACTGAAGAAAAATTTTTTGGTGATACTAAACTATCAAGTGAAGATAGAAAGAAAATGATTATGATTATTGGAGATAATCCATTTGTTCATGAAACCAATATCATTTATGGAATAGCTAAAGAATATAATATATATAAAGATCAATTAGAATTTTTTACAGATTATGAAAAAATTAAATCTGAAGGTGAAACTATTGTTAGGAAAACACAATATAATGACAAATATATTGGTATTATTTTTGGCTCAAATCCTCATTCAACAACAGGAAACGAAGGCTCTTCAAGCTTAATTAGCAAAATAAATACTGAACCAGGTTTTCCTTTTGTTGTTGAATGTCGTACATCAAGTAATGGTCAAGGAAGACTTAAAATTACTAAAACTAGCTTTAAAAATGCTTTAAGAGACGTTATTATAAATTATAAATCAAAATAGAATACTAAAAAATTTATAGATAAGTTATTTTTATAACGATAGAAACAATGTCGATTAAAGAAACATTGTTTTTTTCTTTTTGTCTTTTTATGCGTTTTAATATTTTTTTGTTTTAATTTGCTAAAAAAATATTTAACAATGTGATAGAATATTTCTAGATAGGAAACTAAAGACAAAACATGGAAGAACAATTCACTAGATTACAATATTTAATAGGACAAGATAAATTAAATATCTTAGCTAATAGTAAAGTAGCTATTTTTGGTCTTGGTGGTGTCGGTGGTAATGTTGTTGATGCTTTAGTTCGTAGTGGTATCGGACATTTTATTTTAGTTGATAATGATGTGGTTAGTATAACTAATCTTAATCGTCAATTAATAGCAACTTTAAAAACTATAGGACAAGATAAAGTAGAAGTGATGAAAGAACATATTTTAAATATCAATCCAAATGCAAAAGTTATAACTTATAAAAAATTTATCTTAAAAGAAGATAGTTTACCTAAAGAATTAAAAAATGTTGATTATGTCATCGATGCTATTGATACCATAACAGCTAAATTAACAATTATTGAATTTTGCAATAAAAACAATATAAATATTATTAGCTGTATGGGTACAGGTAATAAATTAGATCCTAAGATGTTAGAAATAACTGATATTTCTAAAACTAGTGTTTGTCCATTAGCTAAAGTTATAAGACATGAACTAAAAAAAAGAAACATTAATCATTTAAAGGTTTGTTACTCAAAAGAAACACCTTTAAAACCAAATATTCCAAAAAATGAAAAAATAGTTCCTGGAAGTAGTGCTTTTGTACCACCAGTTGCTGGCATTTTAATAGCTTGTGAAGCAATAAAGGAGTTAATGGAAAACTATGCTCAATAATGATATATATGAAAAATCAATAACAACAAGATATCGTAGTAAACTATATTCAAAATTTGTAAGAGCTATTAAAGAATATCAACTTATTTTGGAAAATGATCATGTTTGTGTTTGTATTTCAGGTGGTAAAGATTCTTTTTTATTAGCAAAACTTTTTGCTATTTTTCATAAATATGGTGATATTAAATTTGATGTTAGTTATCTAGTTATGAATCCTGGATATAATGTAAAAAATCTAGAATTAATTAAAAAAAATTTAGATTTATTAGATATAGATGCTAATATTATCGAAACTGATATTTTTGAAGTTGCTAATTTATTAGATGCTAAACAACCATGTTTTATGTGTGCTAAGATGAGAAGAGGAGCATTATATAATCTAGCAAGTTCTTTAAAATGCAATAAAATAGCATTAGGACATCATTATGATGATGTTATTGAAACTACTTTAATGAATTTATTGAATGCTGGTTCTTTTCAAACAATGTTGCCTAAACTTCATTCAACAAATCATGAAGGTATGGAACTAATTCGTCCAATGTATTATATTAGAGAAAAAGATATAATAGCTTGGAAAAAATATCATAATTTAGAATTTTTACAATGTGCTTGTAAATTTACTGAAAATGTAAGTCATAGTCAAGTTAATTCACAAAGATTAAACACTAAAAAGTTAATTCATGAATTATTAAAATATAATCCACAAGTTGAAAAAAATATATTTAAAAGTGCTGATAATGTTACTTTAGATATGATTTTAGGATATAAAATCAATGGTCAAAAAGTTTCATTTTTAGATAATTATGATAAGATAAATAAAAAACAAGGAGAAGGAGACTAAGAAATTATGTTTATAAGTGATGATATTAAATATATAGGAGTTAATGACCATAAAGTTGATTTATTTGAAGGACAATATAAAGTTCCTAATGGTATGTCTTATAATTCATATGCAATTATAGATGAAAAAATTGCTATTATTGATACAGTTGATATCAATTTTACTCATGAATGGTTAGATAATATTGCTAATGCTTTAGGTAATAGAAAACCAGATTATTTAATTATTTTACATATGGAACCAGATCATTCAGCTAACATTGTTAATTTTATTAAAACATATAAAGATGTTACTATAGTTTCATCTGAAAAAGCTTTTAATATGATGAAAAATTTCTTTAATAATGAATTTAATAATGTCTTAGTTATTAAAGAAAATGATGTTTTAAATTTAGGTAAACATTCTTTAAGTTTTATTGCAGCACCAATGGTTCATTGGCCAGAAGTTATGATGTGTTATGATAATGTGGACAAAATTTTATTTTCAGCTGATGGCTTTGGTAAATTTGGTGCTTTAGATGTTAATGAACCATATGATGATGAAGCACGTCGTTATTATATTGGTATTGTAGGCAAATATGGTCAACAAGTACAAAATGTTTTAAAGAAAGCATCATCTTTAGATATAAAAATGATTTGTCCTTTGCATGGACCAACACTTAAAGATAATTTAAATCATTATCTAAATTTATATAATACTTGGTCAAGTTATCAAGTTGAAAGTGAAGGTATTGTTATCGCATATACTTCAATCTATGGTCATACTAAAAAAGCTTGTGAAATCTTAAAAGAACAACTTATTAGTAAAGGTTGTCCAAAAGTTGTGATGTATGATTTAGCTCGTAGTGATATGTCTTTAGTTGTTTCTGAAGCTTTTAGATATCAAAAACTTGTTTTAGCAACTACTACTTACAATGCTTCAATTTTTCCTTTTATGAAAGAATTTATTGATCATTTAGTGGCTCGAAATTTCCAAAATAGAGAAGTGGCCTTTATTGAAAATGGTTCATGGGCACCTTTAGCTTATAAAACTATGAAAGATATGTTAGTTAATTGTAAAAATCTTACTTTTAATGAACATGTCGTTTATATAAAATCAGCTTTAAATGAGCAAAATAATGAAGAAATAAAAGAATTAAGTGAATCTTTATGTCAAGATTATTTAGCAATGTCCAATATTGCAAATAAAAATGATTTAACAGCTTTATTTAATATAGGATATGGTTTATATGTAGTAACTTCAAATGATGGCAAAAAAGATAATGGTTTGATAGTAAATACTGTTTCACAAGTTACTAATACTCCAAATAAAATTGCTGTTACTATTAATAAACAAAATTATTCTCATCATGTGATTAAACAAACAGGTATTATGAATGTTAATTGTTTATCAATTGATGCTCCATTTAGTATTTTTGAAAATTTTGGTTTTCAAAGTGGGCGCAATGTTGATAAATTTGCTAATTGTGATGTTTTACGTTCTGATAATAATTTAGTCTTTTTAGATAAATATATTAATTCTTTTATGTCTTTGAAAGTAGAACAATATATTGATTTAGATACTCATGGCATGTTTATTTGTTCAATAAGTGAGGCTCGTGTTATTTCAAATAAAGAAACTATGACTTATACATATTATCAAAATAATGTTAAACCAAAACCAAAAACTGATGGTGTTAAAGGTTATGTATGTAAAGTTTGTGGTTATGTTTATGAAGGAGATGAACTTCCAAATGATTTTGTTTGTCCTTTATGTAAACATGGAGCATCAGATTTTGAACCAATAAAATAAAGGATATAATAAATGAAATATCATTATGAAGATATTATAAATGGTCTTAATAATAATCAAATAGAAAATGTTTATTTTTCTATAGATGGTTATTCTCATTATAACAATTGTCTTATTAAAAGGTGTCCAAATGCTTTAATTCATAATAAGTATGTTTTTAAAGTAGAAATGAGTTTAACAAATGATAATTCAGAAATTTCTATTTATTACCAAAAGTTTCATGGTGATGAAAAACTTTTTAAAATAAAAGGAAAAGGTGTTTTTTCTTTAAAACAAATTTGGAATAAAGTTATTATTACTAAGATAAATTATTTTAAAGATAGCTAAGCTATCTTGCATTTAAACTAATTGTTGGTTAAAATGATTATGTCAAAGGAAGGAGTAAATTATGAAATACGTTTGTACAATTTGTGGTTTTGTTTATGATGAAGAACTAGGAGATGAAAGTCAAAACATTGCTCCTGGAACAAAATTTGAAGATTTACCAGATGATTATGTTTGCCCACTTTGTGGCGCTAGCAAAGAAGAATTTACTAAAGAAGAAAATTAAATAAATTAGCACCTTAATTGGTGCTATTTTAGATAGGAGCATATATGATTAATATTAATTTAGAAAATAAAACGATTTTAGTAACTGGTGCCACAGGGCAATTAGGTCGTGAAATGGTTAGAATATTAGCAAAAGCTGGTGCTAATATTATTATTCATTATCATAGTAATGAAAAAATGGCTTTGTTATTAAAAGAAGAACTTTTAAAAAACAATGTCAAAGTTTATATAGTTAAAGCTGATATAAAGAGTTTAGATAGTGTTATGGAAATGAAAAAAGAATTAGAAACTAATTTTTTGTTACCTGATATTATTGTTAATAATGCTGTTTCTCAATATCATTGGACCAATATTTTAAATCAAGATAACAAAGATTTTATAGATCAATTTGAATCATGTGTTTTACAAAATGTTAATATGGCTAAAGCCTTTATTCCACATATGATTGCAAATAAATGTGGTAAAGTTATTGCTATCAATACTGAATGTGCTATGCAATGTTTTGAAAATCAAGGGGCTTATGCTTCAGCTAAAAGAGGCATGGATGGTTTACTTAGAGTTTTAGCTAAAGAAGTGGGGCCTTATAATATAACTGTCAATCAAATAGCTCCAGGTTGGACAATATCTGATAATGATCGTCTAAATCATAGTGAAGTGCAACCAGAAAGTGATAAAAAAATACCTTTAAGAAGAAGGGGTACTGATATAGAAGTTGCTAATGCTGTTTTATTTTTAGCATCATCTTTAGCTGATTATATAACAGGAGTATATATTCCTGTTAGTGGTGGCACAGTCATGCCAACAATTTAAGCACGAAAATAAATAAGTGATTTGTATTATTAAATGAAGGATGATTGTAATAATATGAAAAAAATATTAACTTTATTATTAAGTGTTTTAGTTTTATCATCATGTAATAATACTAGTGCAAAAGTCACATTAAAAGAAGCTCCAAATAGACAAGAAGTCAATTATAAAATAATAGAAAGTAAAGGATATCAAAACTTTTTAAATAAATTAAAAGAATTTTCAACAAGTATAAGTGCTAACTATTATAAACATTTTAAAGATGAAGAAAATATTGTAGTATCACCTTTATCAATTTATATGGCCATAGCAATGACAACAAGTTGTAGTGATGGTCAAACAAATAAAGAATTAACAAATATGTTAGGACTAACAAATGAACAAATATTTCAATATACAAAAATATTATATGATTATGAAACTAAAATAGAATATGGTGAAGATGAAAATAAAACTATTTTAACAGAAGGATTTCTAACCAATTCAATATGGTTTGATGAAAGAATGAATAAAGGTTTAATAGATAGTGGTTTAGAAACATTAGCCAATGATTTTTATGCAAGTTCTTTTGAAGTTGATTTTGATGGTCAAAATAAAAAAGCCAATAAACTTATACAAGATTATGTGGCTGAAAATACCAAAAATAAAATCAATCAAAATTTTAATATACCAACAGCCACAGCCTTAGCATTAATGAATACATATTATTTAAAAGATTCATGGAATGGATATGATATAGAAGGATTATCTCTTACTGACAAAGAATATGAATTTAATAATAAAACATCCACAAAATTATTAAAAGGGACATATCAAAGGGGTAAATGTTTACAAGAAGAAGATTATCAAAGTTTTTATATTAAAACTATTTCCAATAATAAATTATATTTTATTGTACCAAATGAAGATAAAGATATAAGTGAAGTCTTTAATTATGAAAACATTTTAAAGACAATAAGTTATCAATATGTTACAAGTGATAAAACATTACAAGAAAGATATTATACAAGATGTCTATTCCCATCATTTTCATTAAGTAGTGATAAACATTTAAAAACAATTTTTATGGATGAATATAATATACCAAGTTTATTTTCACCAAGAGAATGTAATTTAGAAAAAATATATAAAGGTGAAAACAATTTATATGTTGATGATATTATTCATGTAGCTAAACTTGATGTAGATAAAAAAGGATTAGAAGGAGCAGCAGTAACTATAGTTACAACAGTAGAATCAACAGCTCCAATGCCAGATCCAATGAAAGACATATATTATGATTTTTATGTTACTAAAGCATTTGGTGTTGTATTGACTGATGGTTATAATGTGCCTTTATTTAGTGGTGTTGTTAATAATGTTGTTATAAATTAAATAAAATTTAAAATATATATTGGAAAGACTATTTTCATTATTTTGTAAAATAGTCTTTTCTTTTTGGTTTTAATAAATTTATTAACAATAAATTTATTGTTATGTCAAGTCTTTTGTAAAGAAAAAATATTGCATAGTCTTATTTTGAGTGTTAAAATAATTTTGAGTTTTAAAATTACATATTTAAACAATTTTTTTATTTAATCATAGGAATGGGGGAGAAAACTTATGAAAAAAAAGAAAATATTTGTTGTTAGTTTAATTTTGATACCAATTATGTTTGTAATGGTTATTTTAGCAAGTTGTGGTAAGACAAATTTGTCAAACAATAGTAACGAACATAATTCTACTATTAAAACAGAATATATAAAAGCTAAAGGCTTTTCACATTGGAATAATAATGAAATCAATAATGTTGATGATAAACTAATTACTCATTATTTTAGTGATGAAGTTGATGTAACTAATTCAAAGCAATATGATCTAAATACTGGCATTGATGTTATTGAAGATGGTTATGTTATAAATTGGTATAAAGATAAAGATTTCAAAGATAATCTAGTAACACAAAGAGATTATTTAAAATATGGTGATAATGTTTATTTTGCAACAATAACAACATCATCTGGTCAATTTGTTAGTGCATATGCAGTAAATGTTTATGTTTATCATGATTACACATATACATATTATGAATATCAACCAGGATATAAACTAGCTAGTAAAATGAGAGAATATGATACCCAAAAAGTCTCAGAATCAAAAACATATAAGGCTTTAGAAGCCCCTAAAAATGGTTATACATTTAAAGGTTGGGTAACATCAGATAATAATCCATTTGATTTTAGTAAACCAATTGGTCTTACTGGCGATTTAAATCTATATGCTACTTATGAAGATGTTGAATTAAATATTGATGGTGATAAGATAACATATAGTCCTTATTTGACAACAACATTTCCAATAAAAGAATCAACTGAAGGTCATTTCTTTGATGGGTACTATAGTAATGGAGTTCAATATTTTGATGAAAATGGAAATGCCATATTTCCTTTACCATTTAAAGATACTAAAACTATTGAATATGGTTATAGTGAATATACACAAGATAAATATTTCACATTTAGTAAAGTTGATGGAGGATATTCAGTATCACTAAAAGAAATGCCATTATATACAACAATAATATCAATACCAAAAGAATACAATAATGAACCAATTATTGCTGTTGATGAAAATGCATTTAAAAATTTTAATAAAATAACAAAAATAATAATACCAAATAGTGTTACAAGTATAGGGGATTCTGCATTTAGAAATTGTAGTTCATTAGAAAGAATAGAAATCCCAACTAGTGTCACAAGTATAGGAGAATATGCATTTTCAGGATGTAGTTCATTAGAAAATATTACAATACCAAATAGTGTTATAACATTTAAAAAAGGTGCATTTGCAAATTGCTCAAATTTAACAAAAATAACTATACCTTTTGTAGGAGAGACATTAAATGGAAGTAGTAATACATATTTTGGTTATATATTTG
The DNA here is from genome assembly GCA_947626825.1 of uncultured Bacilli bacterium. Classification (GTDB taxonomy): domain Bacteria; phylum Bacillota_I; class Bacilli_A; order RFN20; family CAG-631; genus CAKPXW01. Next base: position 19,520 of record CANQTM010000024.1, read on the forward strand.
GAGCAAGTAGTTATGATTATAACTCAAATTGTGTACCAACAACATTAAAAGAAGTAATAATCACTGGTGGCAATAGTATAGGAAAATATGCATTCTATTTTTGTAGTTCATTAGAAAGAATAGTTATACCAAATAGTGTCACAAGTATAGGAGAATATGCATTCGATTGGTGTTTTTCATTAGTAATCTATTGTGAAGCAAGTAATCAACCAAGTGGGTGGAATAGTAATTGGAATTCAGATAATAGACCAGTATATTGGGGAATAAATGAAAATAATTATAAAGAAGAAAATGAATTCCAATATGTAATAAAAGATGGAGAAGCAATATTAACAAGATATTTCGGAAATGAAACAACAATAGAAATACCAAATACAATACAAATAAATGGAACAACATATGTTGTCACAAGTATAGGATATAAAGCATTCTATAATTGTGATTCATTAGAAAAAATAGTTATACCAAATAGTGTCACAAGTATAGGAAGTTCTGCATTCAGTTTGTGTAGTTCATTAAAAAGTATAGTTATACCAAATAGTGTCACAACTATAGGAGATTATGCATTCGATTGGTGTTCTTCATTCGTAATCTATTGTGAATCAAGTAATCAACCAAGTGGATGGAATAGTAATTGGAATCCTGATAATAGACCAGTATATTGGGAAATAAATGAAAATACATATAAAGAAGAAAATGGATTGCGATATGTAATACAAGATGGTGAAGCAATATTAACAAAATATGTAGGAAATGAAGTATCAATAGAAATACCAAATACAATACAAATAAATGGTACAACATATGATGTCACAAGTATAGGAGATTCTGCATTCAAAGATTGTAAATCATTAGAAAGCATCATAATACCAACTAGTGTCACAAGCATAGGAAGTTCTGCATTCTGGTGGTGTAATTCATTAGAAAGTATTACAATTCCATTTGTTGGTGCAACATTAAATGGAAGTAGTAATACACATTTTGGTTATATATTTGGAGCAAGTAGTGATTATGAGAATTCAGATTATGTACCAACAACATTAAAAGAAGTAATAATCACTGGTGGTAGTAGTATAGGAAGTTCTGCATTCTCAGGATGTAGTTCATTAGAAAGTATTACAATACCAAATAGTGTCACAAGTATAGGAGAATATGCATTTTCAGGATGTAGTTCATTAGAAAATATTACAATACCAAATAGTGTTATAACATTTAAAAAAGGTGCATTTGCAAATTGCTCAAATTTAACAAAAATAACTATACCTTTTGTAGGAGAGACATTAAATGGAAGTAGTAATACATATTTTGGTTATATATTTGGAGCAAGTAGTTATGGTGAAAATTCAAAATATGTACCATCAACATTAAAAGAAGTAATAATCACTGGTGGCTATAGTATAGGAGAAGATGCATTCTATAAATGTAGTTCATTAACAACAGTAACAATAGATAAAGATAGTCAATTACAAAGTATAGGAGAAGATGCATTCAATAATTGTAGTTCATTAGAAAGTATAGAAATACCAAATAGTGTTACAAGTATAGGAAGATGTGCATTCGAATATTGTAGTTCATTAAAAAGTATAGAGATACCTAATAGCGTAACAAGTATAGGAGAATATGCATTCTATAATTGTAGTTCATTAACAACAGTAACAGTAGATAAAGACAGCCAATTACAAAGCATAGGAGATGATGCATTCGAATATTGTAGTTCATTAGAAAGTATAGAAATACCAAATAGCGTTAAAGGTATAGGAAGTTGGGCATTCTCAAATTGTAGTTCATTAATAATTTATTGTGAAGCAAATAGTCAACCAAGTAGCTGGAATATTGAATGGAATCATAGTAATATACCAGTATATTGGGGAATAAATGAAAACAATTATAAAGAAGAAAATGGATTCCAATATGTAATACAAAATGGTAATGTAATATTAACAAATTATGTAGGAAATGAAACAACAATCGAAATACCAAATACAATACAAATAAATGGAACAACATATAATGTTACAAGTATAGGAAAATATGCATTCAGAAATTGTAGTTTATTAGAAAGTATAGAAATACCAAATAATGTTACAAGTATAGGAGAATCTGCATTCTATGGATGTAGTTCATTGCAAAGTATTACAATCCCATTTGTAGGAGCAACATTAAATGGAAGTAGTAATATACAGTTTGACTATATATTTGGTGGTAATAAAGAAGTACCAACAACATTAAAAGAAATAATAATCACTGGTGGCTATAGTATAGGATATCATGCATTTTATAATTGTAGTTCATTAGAAAGTATAGTAATACCAGCTAGTGTCACAAGTATAGGAAATCGTGCATTCGAAGATTGTAGTTTATTAACAACAGTAACAATAGATAAAGATAGTGAATTACAAAGTATAGGAGATGATGCATTCTATAAATGTAGTTCATTAGAAAGTATAGTTATACCAACTAGTGTTACAAATATAGGAAATTATGCATTTTGTGGATGTAGTTCATTAGAAAGTATAGTTATCCCAACTAGTGTCACAAGTATAGGAAGTTGGGCATTCTCAAATTGTGGTTCATTAATAATTTATTGTGAAGCAGGCAGTAAACCAAGTGGATGGAATTATCAGTGGGACTACTATTATAATGGTCCAGTATATTGGAAAGGCCAATGGCATTATGATGAAAATGGTAATCCAGTACGAAATAATTAAAATTAAAAGAAATAATTGGGAGATTTTTGTTATATGAAATATAGTTTGTTTTTTGGAGCAGGTGCAGAAATGTGCTTTGATTTACCATCAGGTGATAAATTTACTAAAGATAGTGTTTTAGGTAAAGATAATGAATTTACTAATGCATTAGCCCAAAAATATTCTCAAGAGAATGAAATAACTTCAAAAAAAATAAAATATAAGTCAGAGAGTTTTTTCTATGCAAGAAATAGTTTAAGTTTTAGAAATTGCATATTTAAAACAGCAAAACAATTATTTCAAGATTACAAAGAAGCTAATGATCAAGATGCTATAAATTTTTTTAAACAATTTCTTTTAGCTGATAAAAATTCAAGTGAAAGTGATGATGAAATAGCAGATAGGACTGATAATTTATCAAAAGATAGCATTGAAAACATTAAAAAATATTACGATGCAATAATTAAAGGAGAGGATGATCTTTTAAAATTTGAAGAAAAGTATTCTGATGAAATTAAAAAAAATTTAATAATTAATGGTGAAATAGAAAAAGATTTTTATAGTTTAATAGAATATGATGAAAACACTAGTCAAAAATATTTTCGTTTATTCAATTTCTTTTGGTCATCATATTTTTCTATAGTTATGCCATTAGTTGAAAAAAAGATTGAGAAAAGTTATAAAGGGAATAAATACAAATACATTTTAGATAATCTTTATACTATTACTGATGAAATTTATTCAAAAGAATTTTTAGATAATTTTTTAAAAGAAAAAAATGATGAAAATTACTATGAAAAATTTAATGACTTTAAAGATAAAATAACATGTGTTTTAACAACAAATTATACTCCTTTTGTTAGACATTGTTTTAAAAAAATATGTGGAGATGAAATTTATTATTTATCAGGTGAACTAAATATTTTTGAAAGATCTTTTAAAAATGAAATTTTTATGATGCACGATAAAAATAAAAAAGAAAATAGTTGTGGTAAGTACAAGTATCTTTCTACATGTGAACAGCCTGATGAATTTGATTATTTTCCATTTATTATGACTCAAGCACCAGTGAAACCTTTAATTCATCCATTTCAATTCAAAATATATGCTGATGCTTATGAAAAATTAAAAAGAAGTAATTGTTTAATTATTATTGGTTATAGTCTTCCTAATAGTGACAATCATATATTAACAATGATTAAAACATTTTTAAAACAAAGAGGTAGAAAACTTATTTATTTTGATTATCAAAAAGATTTAACTAATGAACCACTTGATGAAAAACTAAAAAAGAAAATCTTAGTTGAATATGATAAAAGAAAAAGAAAATTACTAAATGTTAATAATAAATCAATTGAATATGATAAAAGAAAAAGAAAATTACTAAATGATTCATTAAATAAAAATCTAATTGATTTTGAAAAAGAAATAATATTAGCTACTGAAACAAATATTAAATCTAAAATTTATGAACATTTTAACAACAAAGATCAACAATTAATATATATAGTTTATAGTGATAAGTGTCAAATAAAATTTAACAACATACTAGATATTATCAAAAATATTAATCTAAAAGATTTAAAAAACAAAAAAGAATTAATGATAACCAAATAAAACAACAAATTAGAAAGGACTTTACTTTATGAAAAAGAAAAATAGTTTTATTATTAGTTTAGTTTTGATACCAATTATGTTTGTAATGATTATTTTAGCAAGTTGTGGTAAGACAAATTTGTCAAACAATAGTAACGAACATAATTCTACTGTTAAAACAGAATATACAGAAGAAAAATATTTTGAATTTAGTAAAATGGTTGAAGGATATTCAGTATCATTAAAAGAAATGCCTTCATCTACAACAACAATAAGAATACCAAATAAGTATAACAATGAACCAATTATTGCTATTGATGAAAATGGATTTAAAGACTTTACTAAAATAACAAAAATAATTATACCAAATAGTGTAGAAAGTATAGGGGATTCAGCATTTTCAGGATGTAGTTCATTAGAAAGTATTACAATTCCATTTGTAGG
>CANQTM010000025.1 GCA_947626825.1 uncultured Bacilli bacterium
CTTTTTGTTCTTTTTTTCTTATTAGTTCAATGCCTGCAGTAATATTACCCCATTGATCTTGACCTGCCACTTGTAAAGTAACATTTTTAGTTTTATTTAAATACCAGAAATCTAATGCTTGCATAATCATATATGAAAATTCAGTATATGTAATACCAGCATCAAGACGTCTAGCAATAATATCTTTATTTAACATATAATTGATATTAAAATATTTACCAAAATCTCTTAAAAAATCAATAAAGTTAATATCTTTACTCCAATCATAGTTATTAACAACTTCACATTCAAATAAAGATGTTAATTGAGTCTTTAAACATTCAAAATTATGATTAACCATTTCTTTAGTAATCATTGGCCTTTCACTATCTGGTTTTGGATCACCAATTAGACCTGTAGCACCACCTATTAAAACAATTGGATGATGGCCTGCATCTTTAAGTCTTTTACAAATCAAAAAGCTTGAAAAATGACCAATATGCAAACTATCTCCAGTTGGATCTGTACCAATATAAAAAGTCATACCTCCAGCATTTAATTTATTTTTTAAAGCTTCATCTGAAATATCTTTAATTAGTCCTCGCCATTTTAATTCTTCATAAATTCCCATAAGAATAACCTCCTTTAAAAAAAATAAATCCTTAGAAAAAAAATCTAAGGACGCAAATTTCACGTGGTACCACCTTAGTTCATAGTTTCCTATGCACTCTTTAAATAATTAGTAATTTCCCTAAACATTCTACTTGTTTCCACCAACCACAAGTTCTCTAAAACAAAATGTTTATTCCCTTAAGTCGAAAATATTGTAACTTTTATAAATAGTTTTGTCAATTATTTTAATAATGATGTATTTTTTTAACTAAAAAACAATAAAATTTATATTGACATTTTAAAAAAAAAAAATCATATAATTTGTTTGCAAGCAAGCTTTTAGAAGAATTACTTTTTTTATTTTTTTCTAATAAATATATTAGTACTAATATTAGAAATATCATTACTAAATATTCCATTAATGTAATTCTCCTATAAGCTCTTGTTTAGTAAAAACATATTAGAATTTAAAATGTTTTTTGCCAATTGTTTTTATATTGATGCAATTTTTTTATATTTAACAATTTCATATTGACATTGAAGAAAACAAAATCATATAATATTTTTGCAAGCAAGCTAAAAGGCTCAAGTGTGTGTTCACTTGAGCCTAATTTTTTGAGTTTCCTAACAAGCAAGCTTTTAGAAGAATTACTTTTTTTTATTTTTTTCTAATAAATATATTAGTACTAATATTAGAAATATCATTACTAAATATTCCATTAGATGTAAACCTCCTATCAGCTCTTGTTATTAAACATAAAGCTTTGCATAATTAGTACCTCCCAAAAAATATAGAGATTTTATATCCCTACATACTTATTTAACAATTTTTTTTGCTTTTTTCTTTGAATAAATATGTATTTTTTCAAAAAAAATTTCAATATAGCAATTAATGTCATTTTTTTATTAAAATAAATTTCTTTATAAAATATAAAAAAAGGTTGTGAAACCTTATTTTTATTATATTTAAGTTTTTTTACAATCTTTTTTATTTTTATAATGTTGAACCTCTTTTAACATATGCAAAAGCCATTTTTTTAGTAATAATACGATTGTCATTATGATTGATCAAATCATTTAATATTTTCATAGCAGCTTTTCCAAGGCCTCTCATATCAATATTAAAAGATGATAATTTTGGTCTAGACAATTCTGAATATTTAGTACCAAACATGGCCATAAACTCATAATCATCTGGTACTTTTAAAGACAAATCTAAAGCTGCATTTAAAGCTGCTAGAGCAATTGAATCTCTTGTGGCAATAAATAAACTATGAGGCAAATCTTTAATAATATTTTTTATATTATTATAAGTTTCATTATATGAATCTTCTACATTAATAATATTATTAAATTCTTTATTATTTTTTTGATAAGCCATTTTAATGCCATCTAAAACTCTTTCTTCAATTCTTCCAGCACCAGCTACTTTAAGAAAATATATTTCTTTATTTCTTTGTAAAGCTTGATTAACTAAATCAACTATTTGATTTTTATAATGCCATGTTACACTTGAAACTTTTTTTAAATCAATACCCAAAGTAACAACTGGAATATTAAAATTAATCATTTCATTCAATTCTTCATCTTTTAATGTATCATTGAAAATAACTATACCATTTGGTTTTAAAGATAAAACTTTAGAAATAGTTTTAGAAACATCTGTGATTGATTCTTTTGTTGTAAAAATAAGGCAATCATACCCATAACTACTAGCTTCTTGAATAAGGCCAGCCACAACATGTGAAACATAAGTATAATTTAATTCAGGAACAACAATGGCAACATTAGTATTTTTTCCACTAGCAAGTTCAACAGCTATTGTACTAGGGCGATAATTTAATTGTTTTATTGCATCTAATACTTTTTGCTTAGTGTCGTCAGCAACTTTATCACTACCATTAATTACTCTACTAGCTGTGGCTAATGAAACACTTGCTAATTTGGCTACATCATAAATCGTCGCTTTTTTATTTGACATAATTAATCCTTTTTCCTTTCAAAATTAATTGTACAACATTTTTTTAAATATTTATAATAGAATAAATTTTTATAACTATATGTTTTCTTTTATCATTTGAATAATTTTTAGATATTTATTATCTAAAATGTTTTGCGATTTTGCTTGAGAAATAATTTCTTTAACATTATATTCTTGGTAAATAGGTAGTTTTAAATTATCAGCAATTTGTTCTATAAAATAATAGAAAATTTCACTAGTAGATAATTTTTCTATTATTATTTTTTTAAGTAACATTTCATCGTTTTTGATTAAATAACAAATAATTTTTCTACCAAAAACTTCAGCATTTCTAAAAGGAGCTATATAATAATTTTTTCCATACAATTCTCCAAAAAAATGTTTGGCATCTAAATAGCCCCATTTGATTTTCTTTTGAATTTCTTCTTGTTCAAAATCCATCATTGATGGTGCCATTTTTGTAGGTTGAATGACTTTAACATTTGGTAAATTTTGCATATAATTTTTAGTAAGATTCATATTAGGAAGAGGTAAATTTATAGCTAAAATTTCATCAGCTCCTAATTCAAAACAATAATCTATTGGTAGATTATCACGATAACCGCCATCAACATATTTTTTATTATCAATTGTTTCAATTGGAAACAAAGGATAACAAGCACTAGATGCATGAATATATGGCAAAATATAATTTTCAGGCAAGTTATTTAGTAATATTTTTTCTTTTTTTAATAGGGGCAAACTTGAAACAATAATGCCACATTTAATATTTGATTCTTTAATTGCCGATACGTTAATCATTTGTTTGCAATATTCTTTAAATGGAGTAATATCAGCACCTTTTAAATAACCATAAGATGCAAAAACACTTTTAAGTTTATTTAAAGAAAAATTATCAAAAATTTTTGCATTGATATTAACACCATTTTTCATTATCATTTCGGCATTAATTCGGTCCCACATTGCTTGAATTTCTTTTTCTTGATGAGCTGCATATAGTGCAGCTATGACAGCGCCAATACTAGATCCTGTAACAACATCAAATTTCATGTTTTTTTCATTAAGGTAATTTATAACACCAACTTCATAAGCTCCTAAAGTACCACCACCTGCTAAAACCAATCCTTTAGTCATTTATTTTACCTCCCTCGATTGTTGTATACGATTAAGGAATTCTACAATTGACATTCCATCAGAATTTTTCTTTTCTCTTTTTATTTCACATTCTTCATGAATTATTTTACGACACATTTCTTTTAATTCTTGTCGATTTTTGGTAGTTATCAATCTTGAGGCAATTTCAATACCAAATTTTTCTCCATAATCCATCATCATATTCATACAATCATTTGTTAATGAAAATGAACTAACATGTTTTGGACAACGAGAACTAACAACTAAATCTAACAGTGGTAAATCACTTTCAACTAGATCAGTTGGTGGTTCATAATTTGGTGTGCAATGCAAAACTAAGATTAAATCTAATTCATTCATATAATCTTTTAATGGATAAGTTGGAACATTATCTAATGCCCCACCATCAATATAAATTCTTTTATTAACTCTTCTAAAAACACCATTAATTAATGGAAAAGTTAAAGTTATATCAATTGCTTGATAAATATCTTCATATTTTGATGTCTGATCTAAATAAAAATAATGGGTTGTTAAAGTTAACATATTTGTTCCTGTAACAAAAAATGGTATTTGTATTTTGTTAACATTTTGTGTCAATTCAGTAATAATTTGTTTTTCCAAATGATTTTTTAATGCTTTTTTAATGTTTTTAACTGATGAAAAATCTATTTGTCGATAAATCATTTCAAGGTCCACAATTTGATTACTAGAAATAGCTAAAGCATTAAGACCACCAATTGATGATGATGAAATTATCTTAATATCTTCTTTTTTAAATACAGAAAGGAGTCCTTTAACAAAACCAAGTTGGGCTGATCCTCTTGAAAAGCCTCCACCTAATACTAATCCAATTCTCATAAAATTATTCCTTATTAGTTCTAGTTTTTAATCTTAAAACACAGAAAACTAGAGCATTAAATGTAATTAATAAAGTAATGCCAAAAGAAAATTCACATATAAATTTTGAAATAGAATTGGCTATTATACTAAAAGATCCAAATTGTATTTTAGAAAAAACAAAATCTAATATTGAAATAACTAAAATAATACTACAATTAATGATAATGCCAAAAATGTCAAACTTCTTTTTAGCAATATAATATATAATTCCAAATATTAAAACAAAAATACAAAATAAAGGTACTAAATAGCCAAAAATAAGTTGATAAGTTGCTATATTTGGTAAAATAAATTCAACAGGATTATATGACAAAAGTAATAAAGCACAAAATGAAGCAAAAATTAATAAAAACTTAAGAAAAAGTACTTTGCGAAAATGAGCTTTTAAAATAAAGTTATTAAATAAATAAAGAATTAAGAAAGCTCCTAAAAATACATATGGGTAAAAATGATAAGTAAAATTATCTAAAGTGTTTTTTAACAAAATTTCAAGAATTAAAGAAACTAAAAACAAATTAAGTCCAACAATAACTGATAAAGAATGAACACTTAAGGTGAACCAATTAAAAATATTAACTCTTTTTTCTAATAAATATGGTGGTTTCATAAAATCACCACAATGTGGGCATATTAATTCTTTTCCCTTTACCAAAAATCCGCAACAATTACACTTCATTTTACCTTCAACATTCCATTATCTAAAAATATAATTTTAGAGAATAGTTATCTCCTTTCAAAATATAAAAGCTAAATATTAGTTTAAACTACGTCAAAAAGTATGTCAACATATTTCGACATACCAATTTTGTAAATTATAGCTATATATAGCTATATTGTTATTTTTTTTTTATGACAATTTTCATTTTCTTATGAAAAATTGGATGATAAAATTTCAAGAAGTAGGCCATTAAAAATGGCTCTTTTTCATTAATATCATCATTATATAAATTATCACCAACTAATGGATGATTAATACTTGCAAAAGAAAGTCTTATTTGATGTGTTCTTCCAGTAATTAATTTAATTTTAACTAAACTATTAGTACCATCAAAACTAATTCTTTGATATTTGCTAATAGCTAATTTCCCATTAGAATCAATAATTCTTTTATGTAAAGTATCATCATCTTTAATTTGAATTTTGATTGTTCCCTTTTTAGGTGTTTTTCCTGAAACAATGGCCAGATATTTTTTGATTATTTTTTGATGAATAAATAAATTATGCAAATATTGATTTTTAGCAACCATAACTAAACCACTAGTAATTTTATCAAGACGATTAACAAAATGAATCTTGCTATCAATCTTATTATTTTTAAAATAATAATTTATTCTTGTAGCTAAATTATCATTATAATTTCTTTTTGTTGGTTCAATATCCATATCTTTAGGTTTATTAACAATTAAAATATATTCATCTTCATAAATAATATCTAATTTGTCATTATAAATTGGTAATGTTGAAAATTCATTGGTTAAAGTTACCATAATTTTATTTATTATTGGTTTTATTTGATAATATTTTGAATCAACAACTTTACCATTTATAACGATTTTATTTTCTTTTATTAATTTATTAATATATTTGTCGCCATAATAATGTTTCTTTAAAAAATGTTCTAATGATTGTTTTTTTAAAGTAAAAAAATTATATTGTAAGATCTTGTGGTTTCTTTTCATAATTCATATATTGAGCTTCAACTAAACTATAATAATAACCCTTTTTAGCTATTAATTCTTCATGAGAACCAAACTCAACCATTTTTCCATGCTTTAAGACAATTAAACGATTAGCATTTTTAAGAGTTGACAATCTATGTGCAATAATAAAAGTTGTTTTATTAGCACTAATTTCTGAAATAGCATCTTGAATTTCTTTTTCAGTTACTGTATCAAGTGAACTTGTGGCCTCATCAAAAATAAAAATTGATGGATTAGATAATAAAGCTCTAGCAATGGCAATACGTTGCTTTTCACCACCAGATAATCCTTCTCCTTGTTTACCAAGTTTTGTATCATACCCAAATTCTTTTTTTAATATAAAATCATGAGCTTTGGCCATTTTACATACCTTTATTACATCTTCATAACTAGCCTTTTCATTACCATATAAAATGTTATCCATAATTGTTCCACTAAATAGCAATGTTTCTTGTAAAACAACGCCTAATTTTTTTCGATATTCAAAAGAATCCAAAGCTGAGATGTCTTGTCCATCTACTATTATTTGACCATGACTTGGTTCATAAAGTTTCATAAGCAAATTAACTAATGTTGTTTTACCACTACCTGAATATCCAACAATACCAATAGTTTCACCAGGATTTATTTTAAATGAAATATTTTTTAAAACTGGAGTAAAAGAAATATAACCAAATCTTACATCGTCAAATATAACTTCTCCTTTAATATCTTTTTTAACATTTTGACCTTTTTCTTCATTTGTATCTTCAATTAAAATATCATTAATTTTTTCAGCAGAAATAGCCATACTATTATAAGCTCTTGGATAATTAGATATTTGATTTGCACAACCAAATAGCATACCAGAATATGAGGCCCATTTAATCATTGCACCAACTTCTAAAGTTCCATTAAAAATTGATTTACCTGTTATTGCATAACCAACATATAAATAAATTATTATTTGTGAAATTATAAAAATTCCATTAATAATTGGTACCCATGTGCTCCAATATTGTTCAGTATATATATCGATATTTTTTAAATCTTCATTGGCTTTTTTAAAACGAGCTATTTCTTTTTCTTCCATGCCAAATGTTTTAACAACCTTAATACCACTTAAAATATCATGTAAAACACCATTTGTTTTTGATAAATATTTCCATCTCTTTTGATATTTGCTATTAATTTTACGCCATAATGCATTAGTTAAAATAACGATAAATGGTATAGGTATAATAACAAATAAAGCTAAAAGCCAATCTTGAATAAACATAAGTATTATGACAACTATTGCTTCAATGGCATAATAAATTGTATATATTAAATTATTACATAAGAAGTTGGAAATAGTCGAAATATCATCTGATATTCTTGTAATTAATCCACCTGTGGTCTTTTTATTAGCAGATGATAAAGATAAATGTTGAACTTTATCATATACTTTAACTCTTAAATCATGAATAAATCCATATGAAATAGCTGGTTCAATAAGTCCCCGAATTAATCTTGTTGCTGCTCTAAATAAATATAGACCAACTAAAAATATAATCATCCAAATAAAACCAGTTTTAATTGTTTCAAACGATTCTCCAGATAATAAATAATCATCAACAAATTTTTGATTAAAAGATGGAGAAATCGAATCGGCAAAAATAGAAATAAGTAAAATAACTAAATTTAATAAAAGTAGCCATTTATATTTCCACAAATATGGTAGAAATGTTTTAAAAACACCTTTTGATTTACCACAATAAACACAAAATTTAGTACCTTCAACATATGGTGTTCCACATTTAGGACAATGTTTTTCTGGCATATCATTAATAGCGATAAAGCCTTCTTGAATATAAAGTTCAAGGCCTAAAGCCACAGCTGCTACTTTTTCATGGCAATGTTTACTAAATTCGATTATAAAATATTCTTTATCTTTGATTTTTCCATATAAATAGCCACCAGTAATTGAAGAATTAACGTTAAAATGTTCATAATCAAAAATATTATAAGTTGCCATCAATTTATCATTGACTATAACATATATTTTTTGATTATCAGCTATTAAATATCCATCAACATATTGATTTTTATATAAATCAAAAGGCACAGCATAATTAAATGTTGTGATATTTAATTTATTTAGAAGTTCTTTTGATAAAGTTATTTTTAAATTCATAAATTATAAAAAGCTCCTTATAAATTTGACATTTTTATCATTAGATTTTTTATAATCAATAATCAAATAATAATTTTCATCACAATCTTTGATTAATAAATCACCTTTGGGCGTAACAAAAAGATTATATATTATATCTTTAACTCTAATTTCTCTTTCTCCAGCATTTGTTAAACATTTAAAATTATAAAATTGTCTTTTAAAACTTCTTTTATATATTTTTATTATTTCTGGAATAAAATATCTAAGTTCTAAATCTTCAAGAATTAATTTTTTGTTATTATCATCTAATTCACTAATATCTTTAATAATACCTATTTCTTTATATTCATCATCAATAACATATCTTAAAGAAATGTAACTTAAAGGATTAGTTAATGGAAAACATCTTGTTACCTTAACGCTTTCATAAACTTTATTATCATATGTACAAGTGATTAATTGATTATCATTTTTAACTAATTTCAATTTACTACAATCAATATATTCCATTTTAGTCACCCACCTTAATATGTTTTAAGGCTTCTTGTTGAATATTATACAATTCAGCAAATTTGCCATTTAATTCTACAAGTTCTGCCATTGTTCCTTCTTCTACAATTGTTTGTTTATCAATGACAATTAAACGGTCAACATCTTTTAATGTTGATAATCTATGAGCTATCATTAAAACAGTTCTATTTTTACTTAATTTAGTAATTGATTCTTGAATAGCTCTTTCTGTAATAGTATCCATTGCTGATGTTGCCTCATCAAAAATAATAATTTTTGAATTAAGTAAAACTGCTCTAGCTATTGATATTCTTTGTCTTTCACCACCTGAAAGATTTATTTCACCTTGACCAATTTTAGTATCATAACCATTTTCAAATTTCATAATAAAATCATGAGCATTGGCTACTTTAGCAGCTTGAATAACTTCTTCATCTGTGGCATCAGGTTTAGCATATTTTATATTTTCTAAAATGGTTCCTTTAAATAAATAAGTGTCCTGAGAAATCATAGATACATTTTTATGTAAAGAATTAAATGAAATTTTTTTAACATTGATACCATCTATTTTTATTTCTCCTGAATCCACATCATATAAACGTGCTAATAAATTCATTAAAGTCGACTTTCCAGCGCCTGTTTGTCCAACAATACCAAGACTAGTGTTAGCTTTCATTTTAAAAGAAATATTTTTTAAAATACTTTGATTTGCTTCATATGAAAAACAAACATTATCAAATTCAATATCGCCATTTATTTCATCTAAAACAACAGGATTTTTATCTTCTTTAACATCGACATTGGAATCAATTATTTCAAAAATTCGTCTTGCTCCTGTTAAAACTCTAGGTGTTTGATCAAAAATAACATTAGTCATATATTCAAGTGGTGAAAACAATAAATCAACACCTGCTAAAAAAGTTGTAAATTCACCATAGTCAAGGCCACGATTAGTAATCACATAATAACCACCTAATCCCCAAATAACGAAAATTGAAGAATTAATGATAAATTGTATTATTGGATAAATACAATAACGAAAACGGACTTGATGTACAAAGGCGTTACGTGTCTTCCTTGATGATTTTTCAAAACGTTTTATTTCTTTTTGGTGACCCGAAAAGACTTTAACAACTCTAAATCCTTCTAAAGTATCAGAAACAATACTATTTAATTCATTGTTTCTAGCAGCATTTTGTTGCCAATTTCGATGAAATATTGGTGTTATCTTAACAAAAGCTATAATAATAATTGGAACTGGAATAAAAGTAATTAAAGCTAAAGAAGTATTTAAATATAATAAATATATAACCATACCTACTATTTGCACAAAATTAATGAAAAATCCTGGAATTGTATCTACAATAAAATAAAATACCATATTTACATCCCAAACAACTCGATTCATTAAATTCCCAGTTTCTTTATCTTTAAAAAATTTAAGTGATAATCGTTGCATGGCCTGAAAAACATCATTTTTCATATCAAAACAAATACTTGCTGACGTTTTAGCAACCATTCGACCATAAATTATTGAAATTAATTGACCTACAATTCTTAAAAGCAAAAATAAAGATGCAAAAATTAAAATTTGTCCATACCAGCGACCATTTTTATCTAAAAAATCATTATATAATATTTTGTTGGTAAAAATTGGTAAAATAACACCTAAAACACTAGAACTGACCATTAGAAAAATAATGGCAAAAAAGACTAGTTTATAATGTTTTATATATTTTAAAAGACGTAATATTGTTGATGATTTACCATAACATTTTTTACAATAGTGCGTATTAAAATCATATGGCCTACCACATTTTGGACATATAGTTTCATTTGTATTTATAATATCTTTATTTTGGTAATCTTCTTCTGTCATTTCATTTTTTAATACTTTTAAAGCATATTTTTCAAAAATAGCAAAAAATTTACTTTGACTTTTACTAAAACAACCTACTAATTGATATTTATTATCTTTTATAAAATAAACGCGGCCATAATTCAATAAATATTCAATTTTAATTTCATCAATATCATTATTGTTATATTGATTTAATATTTTAAAATTATCATCTATTATATATAAAATATTATTACTAATAACATAATAATTCTTTTTATATTGTAATTTTTCATTGATATCAGAATATAAATATAATGAAATATTTTCTATATTAAGATTTTTTAATTTATTTTTTACTTTATCATCAACAGGAAAGATAAAATCCATGTCTATCTCCTCCCCCTAAATTAATAATTTCTATTTAAATTATTAACAATTATTCTACTTTTTAGTAGTAGAACCAAATCCATATGTACGAATTTGATTCGTTTCATCATCTATTGTAATGCCATATTGTAAAAAGATTCCTTGAACAAAACCTTGACCTTTTTTTATTTCTAAAATTTTGTCTTCTTTTGAATCATTCGTAATTTTACATATAATATGGCCTTCATTTTTAGCATAATAATAATCTTGATCAATAATACCTATACTATTATCAAGTTGTAAACGATATTTGAAACCAAGACCAGAACGAGGTACAATTACTAAAACATAACCTTCATAAATATATGATTTTATTCCAGTTGGAATTTTAATAGATTCTTGAGGTTTTAAAACAATATCTATTGGCATAAAAAAATCATAACCTGCAGATCCAATAGTTGCTCTTAAAGGCATTTTGATATCATCATATATTTTTATAATTTCATCATCATTAAAATTAGAAAAATTTTCTTTAAAATCAATAATAAATTGTTCTTTAGAAACTTTTTCAAATTTTGCTATTTTCATCATGGTTATTATTCATCCTCATCCTCATAATCATGTTCATTATTTAAAGAATCAAAATTATCAAAAGCATCAATCATAGAATCCATTAAAGCGTTTGAATCAAAAAAAATATCTAAAGGAATGTCTAAACCAAATCTTTTTTGAAAATCATTAATGAATTTGGAATTTGGATAATCGTCTCTATCCATACCTTTATATTGATTATGAGACATATAATCATCAAAAAGAACTTGTTTAATTTCTTCTTTAAGACTTTGTGCTTTAGATTGTGGAACATATATAATTCCATACATCTTACCATAATTTACATATATTTCATAATTGTTAATATCATCACATGAATATATATTAACTTCATGTTCTTCATTTAAGACTTCACAAGTTTCCAAATATTTACCACGCCAATGTCTTTGTTTCTCAGTAAAAGTATCTATTTTATTTTCCCATTTCATGTTCTTAATACCTCATGCGTTTATTTTATATTATTTATAATTGAATGTAAATAAAATATGTTTTTTTTCTAAAGAAAAAAAGTTGAACTTATAACTTAAAATTACATCCATTGATGTATCATAAAAATATTTAAAAAATTATTGGCTTTTTAACTTAAAATAAAGGCCAAATCTTCTTTTGATAATTTAGTAATTGAAGAATCATCTTTAGAAATTAATTTATCAATCAAATCTTTTTTGATATTTTGCAATTCAACAACTCTTTGTTCAATAGTATTTCGACAAATAAGTTTAATTACTTCAACATTTTTTGTTTGTCCAATTCTATGTGATCTATCTGTTGCTTGATTTTCAGCAGCAACATTCCACCACGGATCAAGATGAATAATCGTATCAGCACCAATTAAATTTAATCCTGTTCCTCCTGCTTTTAAAGAAATAAGAAAAACAGGAACGTTATTATTATTAAATTTATTTGCTAAATCAATACGTTCTTTAGCATTTGTTTCACCTGTTAATTTATAATAAGAGATTTTTTTATTTTTCAATTTCTTTTCAATAATTTCCAAAGCAGAAACAAATTGAGAAAAAACTAACATTTTATGATTATTTGCCATATATTCATCGATTAAATCTAATAAAATATCAATTTTACCACTACCACCATCATAATCATCAATAAATGTTTTAGGATCAACACATATTTGACGAAGTCTTGTAATTATTGATAAAATAGCAATAATTGAATTATCTTCATTAATCATTGTATCTTTGGCTTTTAAAACAAATGCATCATACATTTTTTGTTGTTCTAAAGTTAATTCTGCTGTCAATACTCTTTCATATTTATTAGGTAAATCTGTTAAAACTTCTTTTTTGCTACGTCTTAAAATAAATGGAGCAATTTTTCGTGATAAATTATTTAAAAATGTTTCATCATTATTATTTGCAGAAGTTTTAAATTCACTTAATTCTGGTAAATAATCTGGCATGATATAATCAAATAACGACCATAAATCTAAAGTGTTATTTTCAATTGGAGTTCCTGTTAAAGCAAATTTATGAAAAGCTTTTATTCCTTTTACAGAAATAGTTTTTTTAGCATTAATATTTTTGATAAATTGTCCTTCATCAATAATTAAAAAATTAAAAGTTTCATCTTTATTATAATCATCATTTCGTAATGAATCATAAGATGTTATATAAATAACTTTTTCATTATAATTTATATTTTTAATAATATTTTTTCTTTCATTTACTGTGCCATATATTTCTATAATTTTAGTTTCACCATCAAATTTATTAAATTCACTATGCCAATTGTAAATTAAGCTTTTAGGACAAACAATTAATGAAGGCTTATTTGTTTCATCACTTTTCAATAAAGTAATGATTTCTAAAGTTTTACCAAGGCCCATATCATCAGCCAAAATGCCACCTAAATTATAACTTGTTAAAATCTTTAACCAATTAAATCCTTCAATTTGATATTGTCTTAATTTTGCATTTATTTTAGGTAAAGCAAATTTAGCTTCTTTAAAATTAGCTAAATTATTAATAATATCTAAAACATGGTTATCTAAAGAAACATTATTAGGATAATTTTGCAATTTAAATGATTGATATAATGGCTTAATAATTTCTTTATTTAATTGCTTTTCATTTAATTTTAAATCAGTAACGATATTACTAAAATCTAAACCTTCTTTGCTAGTAAGATCAACAATTGTATTATCATTTAACAAAAAATATTTTTTCTTATTGCGAATAGCTTTTAAGATTTTATATAATTCTTCATCAGAATATTTAGAATCTTCTAATAAAAATGATAATAAATTATTTTGATAATTAACTCTTAAAACTGGTGGTTTAAAAGTTAATACTTGTTTGTTTGTAATAGTTTCTGATAAATATACTTCACATATTTTTTTGAGTTGACTAAAGTCCATTATGAAAAAGCGATAAATATCATTATTATCTACTAATTCATTATCTTCATTAAAACCCATAGCATTTAAAGAATCTAGATAATTATTTATTTTTATAATACTAGCATAATCTTTAATATTTTTCTTATCAATTTCATCATCACCACTAAAATATTTAGTTGTGACCAAAATTTTATTATTATTATAATCAAAATAAGCCTTAATAGTTATTGAATTAAAATCAAAATCTTTTTGAATGTTTGGAGCTATTTCAATTTCACCTTGTTTATAAATATAAACATTTTTCTTAAAATCATCTAAAACAGGACTCATATCAAAGTTTTCAAATTTATGAGCCCATAAAATCAAATTAACATCTAAATTCATTGGATCAATATAATTAATTTCATGATTATCATAATCAAAAACATAAAGATAATCTTGGTCAGCTTTATATAATCTAGTAATTGGTGATAAAGTAGTATGCAATTTATAATTTTCATCAATACTTACTTTAACATCTATTGATTTTAAAGTAACTTTAAAAGGTATTTCATCAACAAAAACATAACGATCTTTTAAAGTATTTATGACAATATTAAAAATTTTTGGTGTTAAGGCAAAAGTTTTTTTATCATTTGTATAATAAGATAATGTGGCTTTTAAAGCCATTAAAACATTTCTTTCTTTTTCTTGAAAGTTACTATAACTATGAGTAAAAGTTAGATTTTTACCATATTTAACTTCTTTTTCATTTTTAATAGCATCAAAGAAGTTTTGTAAATTGCTAATTGAATAAAATTTATCAATTCCAACTTTTAAATTCAAATCGATATAAATATCAGTATTAGAAAATTTAAAATGATATTCAACATTAACTAAACGACCATTCCTAATTTGATTACTATATTTTTCGATACTATTATTTTCAAATATAACCATATCATTTTTAATATTGCGTATTTTTTTTTCAAATTGTTCTTTTTCATATTCGGCAACACAATTTTGAAACATTTCTTTTAATTTATCTTTTAAAATATCTACTAAAAAAGCCACTATTTCTTTAGAACTAACTAAATCTTCAAAAGTGTTATAAGTTGCTTCTATATTATAATTTTTATTTTTATAATTATAAGAATATTTTGCAAAAAAGCCTAAAGAACTATTGTCGCCATTTCCATATTCAAGACCTAAATAAATATCAAAATAATCTAACAAATGATTATCTTCTTTAACATAACCTTTAGGAGTAAATGAGTTTAAAAGTAATTCTAATTCGTTTTTATCCATTGTTCTAACCTCCTAAAAATAGTCATATTTATCATGATATTCGTTTTCATCTTCTTCATCAAAATCATCAAAATCATCAAAATCATCAGAATCTTCATCTTCATCATCATAACTTATTTCTTTTTCAAAGTCACATATGAATTTAAGATTATAACCATATTTAATAAATAACTTTAAAAATTCAGCATCAGGTAATAATTCTGCTGCTTTTATAAGTAACTTATATTTTTGTTCAGAAATAGAAGCGTATGGTGTGATCAACATATCAAGAATAATTTTAGGATTTATTTTTATTATCTCATCATAATGGCTTTGAATAGCTGGTAATAAATCATAACTTTTTAATAATTTATAACATTCTAAAAATGTTTCAACGTCTATTTTTTTTGCATAATCTAAAGGTATATTGGCAATTAATTCTAGTTTGATTATTTTCTTTTGGATTGCCAAAGGAACATTTTCAAAAAGATATTCATTCATCTTCAAAGAATAAGTTAAAAAGCTATCTTTTCTAAAAATTCTAGCAATTGCTAAAGCTGTTTCTTCATTTTGAATATAATGTAAAAACAATTGACCATAATATGAATCTTTATTTTTTAAATAATCACGTTGATACATTTGCGTTATCGCATCAACCCATTGTACTACTTCATTATTTGATAAGAGTTTATATGTAACATATTCTATAGTTTTAGAGGAACTACCAGTTATCATAGAATAACCCATCTCTTTAACAAAATTAGTATAATAACACATAATATCATACATTCTATATCCCTCATTAGTGGTATCTTGAAGTAGGAAAAACATTATATCCTTTATAACGTCTTTAATTGGCATTTCATCTAATTCATAACAAAAAGCAACTAATTCAACAAATGATTTTTGCTTCATAATTTCTCTGATTTTATTTAAGATTGTTGTATCAAAATATGAATTACTAAAATCATGTACAAGGTGTATTAATTCATCATTATTAATTCTTTTAGTGACATCAAATTGTTGTAAACAATTAATTGTTTGATAAAGAAAATTTAAAAGATTAATGGCACCTTTACTTAATTCATGTGAATACATATCACTAGTTATTTTATTTAAGACTAAATCAATACTAATTTTTTCATTTCTACCAATATCATTTATAATTTCAAATTTAAGCTTTTTTTCAGAAACATCAACAGTTAAATATTCAAAATGATACAATCTTTTTCTTGAAAGTGAATCTAATTCATATTGTTTTAATTTATTAGCATTATGAATTTGAATTATTTTTTCAACAGCATTGTTTTTTAAAAAAATAGCATCTTTTATTTTATAAGTTTTAGAATAGATAAAATCATAGACAACAGTCACACTTTCATCATCTATGTCCGAAATTTTAGCTAGGCCCCTATCACATAAAACAATATCATTGACTTTCATAAAAGATTCTCCCTTACACATAACAAAAATATTTTACAATATTTTTAAGTATTATAAAATATTTATTTGATCTATTATTAAAATATTGGCCCAACTTTTTTAACAGCTAATTCTAAATCTAAATCATGTAGTCCATTATAGGCCTTTAAAAGAAAAGATATAGGTATTTTTTTTATGACTTTAGAACTTAAAATATTGTAGTACCATTGATAATAAGCATAAAATTCACCAATCCACATGACAACAAAGCCTTTAAGCGATTGACCATCTTTTAATGTATAATTTTCATTGTTTTTAAAATATTGCCATAAACTTTCTACATCCATCGTATTAACATAAGCTTGAGCTTTATCAATAGCAAGGCGTGTTTTACTATCCATATAATAATTAATAAAATCTATAGTGTCTTTATTTGAATAATTATAAGCGACATAATCAAATAATTTACCTTGTGTTTCACATACATCTATTAAATAAGATTTAGAATAAGATTTCATAGTTACTCCTTAACCAACGTTGAAAAAACTTTAGTTACTGAATTAGCTTCACTATTTACTAAATTCATGATTTTTTCACGCAATTTACAATCAGATGTATTATATTTTTGATAATTAACTATGATTCCTTCATCTATTTTCTTAAGATTATTTAAGGCTTTTTGATTTTTTATATAATATTTTTTTTCAAAAGTAACCAAAACATCTTTAAAAATATTTAAATCTAAATTATCTTGAACAAATTCTTTGACTAAATAAAGATGTGAAGCATCTAAACGATAGCCAATAATAACATCGTATGATGAAATATCAATAGCATATTGTTTTATAAATTTACAAGCTAACATTTGATATCTTTTAGAATCTAAAACATTTTTATTTTTTAAGACTTCAGCTAGCCAGACTAAAATATCTAAAGAAGTTAAATCTAAAATCTTTAGATTATCCATAGATAATTCATATTTATAAACTAAACCATCTTTTTCATTTGGAATACAAACTGAAAGTTGTTTAGCAATTTCTTCACTAGTTACTAATTCTTTGATATCTTCTTTTAAGGTATTAGTTCCATAAAATAATATTACTTTAGACATTTTCATTTTCCTTTTTTCTAAAAAAATTATACCATGTCAAAAAGAAAATAGAAATTACTAAAAGATGTAGTTTTATAAATATTAAAAATTTGAATTAATAATATGATACGTATTCAAAAACTAATTAAACTAACAAATATATCAGCAAGGCCTTTTGTTTTTTAATCTTATTCATCTTTATTATTACCATTATTGTATTCTAATAATTTATTTCCACTATTTTTACCATTAAAAGTTTCATTGATTGATTCTTGACAAATATTATGTTCTTTTTCATATGCCTTAACATCATCTAATGTTATTGTAATATCTGAAGGACTATAAATACTTCTTTCTGATTGAATATCTCTTAGTTCTTCAACTAAATTTCTAACTGTTCGTCCGTTTGCAAAATTAGAAAATTGTGAATAATAACTTAATATGATTCTACATTCAACTAAAGCACCAGCGCTAATTGTCCTTGAATATTTTTCTACATCTATTTTTAATATTTTCATCAATTCATTAATATTATAATCTGGAAATTCAATGCGACGATTAATTCTTGAATCAAATCCAGGATTTTTTGCAATCATTTCTTCCATCTCTTGGCGATAACCAGCTAAAATAATGCAAATTCGCCCTCGATATTTTTCCATATCAACTAATAAAGCAGCAATTGCTTCTTTTCCATATTGATCATCATATCCACCTTTTGATTCATATAGCATATATGCTTCATCAATAAATAGCACACCATCAACTGCTTGTTTAACTATTTCATGAGTTTTTAATGCTGTTTCACCAACATACCCACCAACTAAACCAGAACGATCAGTTTCAATTAATTTATTGGTTTTTAAAATACCTTCTTCATATAAAATATTTGCAATAATTCTAGCCACGAGTGTTTTCCCTGTTCCAGGATTTCCATAAAAGCACATATTTAAATTGATATTTTGAATATTTCCCTTATCTTTAATAAGTACTGCTCTAAGTCTTTTTACTTGAACTTTTACTGATGTTAAACCAATTAAAGATTCTAATTCTTCTAAAGCGGGTTTTTTATATGTTTCGTTTGTAGCATTAGAATTATTATTTCTTTCTTCCATCGGATGCAATTTAATAAAAACTTTTTCTAAAGCTTCAAAAGTATTAAAACTTAATGGATCTATATTTAAATTTCTAAATTCATCAATAATTTTATCACTTTCTTCCTCAGAAATATTGTATTTATTCATTAATTCATACCAAATAATAATTTTTTTATAACAATCTTTATTTTTATTTAATAGATTATCAAAATAATAATCAACTATTCTTTGAATAATATTAAGAAATTTTGTAACATTATTATCATTTAATTTATTACCAGCAATTGCTCCCAAAAAAGAACCACCTATATAACCTAAAAAGCCAAATAAATTTCCACCTATATATGAACCTGCAACGCTACCTACAAATGGTGATATAGAATTATTGTGTTCTCTGCACATGTTAACAATTTGATTAATTTCAGACTCGGATGGTTCAAAATAAAAAGAATTTGTTTTACCATCATTTTCCCTATAATATTTGCAAACATTATCATCTAATAAAGCGAAAAATCCTAAACAAATTTGGGCTCCATTTGGTGATTGAGTTTTGCAAATTATTTTTGCTTTTTCTTTAGCTACATTAAAAATATTAGCAACACAATAATTTGTTTTATAATAACTTCGTAATTGATTTATTTCTCGTTCATAGTTAACTGTTGCAAGTCCATTCATAAATAGTTTCCTCCTATTTATAGAAACATGAAATGATTAATTAATATTTTTTGTTTTACCAAATCAATGTAACATGAATTTTTTTGCATTTCATTAACTTTTTTTATAAAAAGTAAATTATATCGCTAGATTTGTAACTTTTGCATAACAAAAAATCAAAAATTTCATTTTTTTGACTATTATTTTATGAAAAAAATATAATTATTATTTTTTTTGCTATTTAAAAATATAAATTCAAAAATTTATTTAATAACCTTCCAATGTCCAAACTTCTTTGAACCTTCTCTTGCAATAAATTCTTTTTTCGTTAACTCAGCAAGAGCACGAGTAATTGTTGGACGTGATTTACCTGTCAAAATTATTAAATCATTAATCAAAAGATTGACATTATTTTTTATCAATTCTAACACTTTCATAGATACATCACTTAAAGTATCATTTTTTGATAGTTTTTCTTTTAAAGTATTATTCAAATTTTCGACCTTATTAACATTTGGTAAAGATACGATAAAGAAATTATCTGTAGTTTCGATTTTAGGTTTAACAGAATATGTATTATAGGCAAATAAAATTTTTTTCAATCCAGTAGCATAATTTTCAATAAAATTGAACTTATTTAAAACATAAACTAAATTAGGATTTCTAAAAGATTGTCCTCCTTCTAAAACATTCTTCATAGT
The DNA here is from genome assembly GCA_947626825.1 of uncultured Bacilli bacterium. GTDB lineage: Bacteria > Bacillota_I > Bacilli_A > RFN20 > CAG-631 > CAKPXW01. The sequence continues at coordinate 20,364 of CANQTM010000025.1, forward strand.
AATACGATATAAAGATCCTGGCGAACCAATTTCTACTCTATCTGGGTAAAATTCAATTTTAATATCTGATGGAAAACTAGCATCAAAATGGGCAAAAGCATTAACAACTGCCTCACGAAGTGAAGGACCGGGATAACTTTTTATTGCTGCTTCTGATGTATCGTTATAAATATTGACGTATACAAGTACTTGTTCTAGAATTGAAATCCAAGAACCAGTGAATTCTTTTTTGAAAGCAAAATCCATATTATTATTACGATAAACAGCAAACTTTACAACATGAGAATTCTCATCACTCATTAAATAAGCTAAATTATTAAATCTACCATTGTTATCTAAAAAACGTAATGTCACAAACTTATCTTCTGAAAATGCAACACCTTTACTTTCAGCAATTAATGATAGAAATTTAAAATGTAAGTTTTGATTTGGAGAAACTTCTTGTTCCCATGAAATATGGCCTAAAGAATACCATAATTTCTTTTCTACTTCAGGATGTTTTCTTAATTCTTGACGATAACTACCTATGCGAATATACTCAACACCATGAAAAGATGTTGGTTGATTAAAAGCCGCTGGTATTTCAACAAATACTAATCTTTTTAAGGCAGCATATTTTACCTCATAAATGCTAAAACCGATTTTAGGAGAGACTAAACGATTCAACCAATTTTCAAGTTCTTCATTACCTTGTTTTTGATTTTTATAATCAAATGTTGTTCCTTTAATTTCGTGTGTTTTATCATCAACGCCAAAAATAAGATATCCAAATGGTTTGCCACAAAGACAAGCACCATTTGATAAAGCTGAAATATCTTTGCCTATATCTTTATTAGAAATAAATCCTCTTTTAAATTTTAACCAATTCTTTTTAGAATTTCCTTTACATAAAACATCAACAAGTTCAATTAAGGATTTATTAGTAAGCATATATTGCATATATCCTCCTTAAATATCTAATTTTAATAATATTCATGACTAGTCAATAAGTCAATTATATTTGATTGATAATCTTTTTCTACCATATAAATATCATATATTTGATGTATCGTTAAACATATATAAATAGTGTTTACTAATTTCATTCTAATTGTCAAAAACTCTAAAATTAAAAAACTATTTTTACTATTAATAACTTTTTTAAAATTACTTTATCACAAAATTCTAAACTTTTTTGGTTGATTTTTCACAAAATTCTTGACTATTTAGCTTAATTTATCACAAAATTCTAATAAGCTTTGTCAGTATAAGTAGCATTATTATTAAATTATAAAGTTTTAGTTTTTATCTTTTTTTATAAAAAAATGTTAAAGTAATGAATCTTTTTATTTTTGTGGATAAAATTTTTTTATATATTTAGCCGTTTTTAATTTGTGTAAATAGGGCGATTGCAAAGTCCTAATAAAATGAAAAAATAAACAAAATTGGAAGAATAGTAATAGATTTTAAACTATTC
>CANQTM010000026.1 GCA_947626825.1 uncultured Bacilli bacterium
GCTATTCAAAAACGTGGGGTTTTTCGACCCCACGCCGTGAACAGCTTTTTTTTGACCCCACAAAAAAAAATAGAGCCTTTTTTGTGTGCCCATTTTGGTGCCTTACAAATGTTATTATAGTGTCTTTTATATTTTTTTTCAATTCATATAATTGACTGCATCTTATTTTTTAATCAAATTTTGCCCTAATTTTTGAAGTTATTTCTTTATTTCAAAAACGTTTTTTAATTTTTGAAGTTAAAATTTTAATTAAGCACATTTTTTAAGTTTTATTATACAAAAATTATTTTAAAATAAATGATAAAGGTGCGTTATGAAGTTAATATTGCACCTTTTATAAATTATATTATTGATATGATGGTACTTTATCTTTATCATAGAAAACTAAAGTTCCATTTAAATAAGCACTTAAATCATCATCTATTAAAACAATGATCCCACTTGGTAAAATGTAACTACCGTTAATTGAAACTTGTGTTGCATACGCACTATTTATTAATGCCATATCAACAGTTAGATCTAGCATATGATGGCATTCAAGACATTCAGCATATCTTCCATTAACAATCTCAGAACGTAAAACAATATGTCCTTGGTTTGAACCAGTAGTATACCCACATTCACATGTTAATTTATGCCATTTATAATTATAATACTGCATTGAAAATGAATGAGTGTGACTATATGATAAAGATAAAAATTCAATATCAGATGATTTCTTTTCTACTAAATACACTTTTATATTATACTTTTTTAATGTTGAGGATGAATTTGTAATTGCTCCAATAATTGTATTGCTATTTTTACCATATTGAGTAGTTTCAACTAAATCATTATTTTCATCATAAATATTTACTTGATATCTTGATATGTTTGGAGTATAAATTGAACTAGAAGAGAATGTAACATTTGAGTTTTGAACTGAAAATAAGCAATATTTAATTGTATTAAAAGCACCAACAGAAACGTCTTTTGAAATTATTGCATCTGATAAATTTGTTGATGAATTAGTAGTTGCATTACTATAACACATCGATTTCAATATTCTTCTTGTTTCTTCATAATTGATAAGCCCAGCACCTGCATATGTATTCCAAGCTGATGTCTGACTAGGTAACTTAGAAGCACCACTAATTAGTGCAGACATATATGCTCCAGGATATTTCATTAATATTGGAAATTCTTCCATTAATAAAGCAATTGTTCCCGTTACCATTGGTGCAGCAAAACTTGTTCCACTCATTGCATTATATGAACTATTGTCAGTATTAGGAATAAAAATATTTTCTCCAGGAGCAACTAATGAAGGTTTCAATAGAAATTCATCAATATTTGAATCCAAATTCCATGAAGAAAAAAATGAAATATTTTTATCGGCATCTATAGAACCTACACTTAGCGTATTAGCTCCAATACCTGGGTTAATAATAAAAGTATTTAAATGACCAAAATTGCCTGCAGAATCAACAATTGTCACATAATTATTCCATACAATGTAATCAAAATATGCAGAATGGCCATCATATTTGCCTAAGTTGTCACTTGAATCATCACAGCTCATACTTATATTTATTACGTTAACCCCATTTTCTAATAACCATTCAATTGCATCATCAAATCCATATAAACTAAAATATTGGAAATAACTATGTATAAATAAATTTGCATCTTTTGCAATTCCGTATGTTCCTCCAATAATCGATGCAACTTTATTTGTATGGGAACTTGTATCTAATGTTTTATGTGCAACGATTTGATTTTTTGTAAAATTTTTTGTATTGTCAGGATAGTCCGTATCGATTATTCCAATGTTTATTCCAGCACCTGTATAGGAAGATAAATTATTTATATTTATTAATTTCTTTGCTGTTTCCATATCAACAATTGTTGATGAAGCATCTGTATTAACACTTATTTCACTATCAAGAGATGACATTTTAAATACTGGTGTCTTTTCAACATATATTTTATCTACAAATCTATTTTTAGAAAGATTTTTGAAGAATTTTTTTTCATATAAATATGATTTGTAGTCATCAAATGTAACAAAAATGAAAGGTGAAAATTCGCTAATGTCTATTTTTCCATTTGTATTAATATATTTTTTAGAAAACTCTTTATTTTTTTCTTTATGATAATTTTTGTTTTGATTACGAATTTTCATAATCAATTCTTGATTTTGTTCTAGACTATCGGTAAATGTTACAAATTCATTATTGCTTAATTCTTCGTTCAAAGCAATAACAATAGATATCCCATCACAATTTATATTTACATTACTACCTTCAATAAAATTGTTATACTCATTTTTTGATGTTAAAGGAATCATCAAAAATAATAAACAAATACTTAATAAAAAATGTTTCTTAATCATTATTAAATCCACCTATATAATTTCTTAATTAATTCCAATAATATTCTAAATCTAAATTTAATTCTCCATTAGGAATATCACTTTTAGGAATTACTACAAAGTCTAAATATTTGCTTAAAACTGTGGCCCAGCCTCCTATATATTCTTCTTCAATTGAAAGTTTAAGTCCATCAACATCAAAATCATAATATTTTATATCAGTTTCACTAGGTTCATATCTAGCGACACATAAAACAATATTTTCATCAAATAAATTTTGGCTAAAATAATCTTGCGTATTAAGTCCAGTTGAAGTTGAAAAAATATTATCTAATTTTTGAAAAGATAAAATAAATTCATATCTTCGTTCTTCAAGGGATAAATCATATTCTTCACCACAGAAATCAGGCCATTTAACAACTTTACTATGACTAAAAGAAAAACTTGTATAATATTTAGAAGTGGTTGGTTTAGCTCCACTTACAAATTCTTTATCATCTTTATATATTTTAACATTTTCAAAATTTGCAATTTCTTTATTATTTAATTCTAAGATATACCACCACAAAGTTGTTATATCATTATTTTCATTAAGTTGTTTTGATTCAATATATACACTAAGTGTTTTATCACTAATTGTATAATTTTTAATAGCACCACTATTTTTACTACTTGATTCAATATTAAAAATGACTAAAAGCGATTTCTTTTTAAAAAAGCCATCATTATATTTTTTAGGAATAGGTTTTAATATTAGCGAGGCTAAATCGGTGCGATTGTTTACAATATTAAATTGGCCATCATAAAAATAAGCAGGAAAATTATGGCTTTTTTCAATATATGAAGTTTTATTATCAATTGAATTAGAACATCCAGCAATTTCAACTAAACTAAAGAAAATCATAGATAATATTAAATATAATTTAACTTTTTTAATTTTAAACATATAGTAAGGTCCTCCTATTATTAAATTGTATAAAATAAAACACAAAAACTTCATTAAAATGAACATCAAATATTTAAAGTAGTAACTTTGAAATGAAATAATTTCCATACGCAACAATTATTATAAAGTTTGTTAATAATTGTTGATAGTAAATTACTAATTAAACTAATTAACAAATTTAAAAATTTTGCCATGTGATTTTATACATGATACCATTATTATATCCTAAAATCGATATATATCAATCATATTTAATTTGATGAAATAAAATTTTAATTAAGCATTAATCATAATCTTTAAATTTTTTATATGCTTTTCACTTATATAATATCTTAATTAATTCCAATAATATTCTAAATCTAAATTTAATTCTCCATTAGGGATTTCACTTTTAGGAATTACTATAAAGTCTAAATATCTGCTACAAACATCTGCTCCACCATCAATAAATTCTTCCTCAATTGATAGTTTTAGTCCATCAACTTCAAAATCGTAATATTTCACTTCTGCAGTACCACCAATTTCATCTCTAACGACACATAAAACAATATTTTCATCAAATAAATTTTTACTAAAATAATCTTGTGTATCAAACCCAGTTGAAGTAGAGAAAACATCATCTAATTTTTGAAAAGATAAAATAAATTCATATCTTCTTTCAAAAGAATTTAAATTATATTCACCGCCAATAAAATCTGGCCATTTAACAACATGACTAAATGAAAAACTTGTATAATATTTAGAAGTGGTTGGTTTAGCTCCACTTATAAATTCTTCATTATCTTTATATATTTTAACATTTTCAAAATTTGCAATTTCTTTATTATTTAATTCTAAAATATACCACCAGCAAGTCGGCATATCTTTTGATACATTTTGTTTCGTTTCAATATATACGCTAAGGGTTTTATCACTAATTGTATAATTATTAATAACACCACTATTTTCACTACTTGATTCAATATTAAAAATGACTAAAAGCGATTTCTTTTCAAAAAAGTCATCATTATATTTTTTAGGAGTTGGTCCTATTAGTGATGCTAAATCAGTGCGATTGTTTACAATATTAAATTGACCATCAATAAAATAATTATTAAAAATATAACTATCTTCAATATATGAAGTTTTATTATCAATTGAATTAGAACATCCTGTAATTCCAACTAGACTAAAGAAAATCATAGATAATATTAAATACAATTTTACTTTTTTAATTTTAAACATATAGTAATGTCCTCCTATTATTAAATTGTATGAAATAAAACACAAAAACTTCATTAAAATGAACATCAATTATTTAAAGTAATAACTTTGAAATGAAATAATTTCCATACACAACAATTATTATAAAGTTTGTTAATAATTGTTGATAGTAAATTACTAATTAAACTAATTAACAAATTTAAAAATTTTGCTATGTGATTTTATACATGATACCATTATTATATCCTAAAAATCGGCATATTTCAATCATATGAATTTAATTTTACAAAGCAAATAAAAAAGCCCATAAGGGCTTAATTATTATTTTGTAGAGGACCATATCCCATGACAACAGCCATGCCATTATAATATAAACATAAAACATCGCCCTTGTACATGTTATTATTAGGATCAACTATTTGACTTTGTTTTTCATCAAATAATCCAGTTTTAGCATCTGTATATGAATAACCACCAGCATTTGTTTCTAAAACAGGAGCGCCTAGTTCCCAAGTAGAAGCAAGTATTCCACTAACATATGGATTTGATTTTCCATAATCAAATTTATAAGCATTTGTACTACTTCCAATAGATAAATTACCTTGGATTTTTGTTTTAGTAACACCTTCATTTTCACCAGATTTATTTACACAAATGAAGTTAAATAATTTTTCTGAGCTTTCTGAACTAGCGTTTAAAAATGTTCGTTGAAATGGAGTAAATAAATTATTTAATTCTTTTATTTGCCCTACAACTCCTGTTGCACCCACAATATTAAACCAGCCTTCTGTTCCTGCAACATTTGATTCAACATGACTATCTAAAATTTTTGTATGTGGAATTTTTCCACCTTCACCATTTGCATCATGTCCAACATGGTCTTGTATAATAATTGGACCACCAGCGCCAACGAAATCGCTATTTAAAATGGTTACATCGCTACTTCCCCAATTATATACAAAACATGAAAAGTTATTATATGATTTACATTTATTCATAACATATGGTGCATCTGAATAATTTGGCATCCATGTAATAAACCAAGCTTTTGTTATATTATTTGTTGCCGTAAATGTTGGGCCTTCTGTTTTATTCATAATAAGACCACCTGATAATTTTGTGTCTTCGCTTCTTCCAGAATTTCCAACAAAATTAATGTCACTTAAATTAACTTGACCATGACAATTTTCTTTATTTTCAAAGCGAAATAATGTAGCATGAGAATTAAGAGTTGCACCTTCTCCTAATACTTGCATACCATCTCGTACAACATAAGGCATTTTTCTAGCATCTAACATAAAATAATTTCCATAAATATTTAATGTTTCATTATCAGCTAATCGTCTAAAATAAATATTATTCCAGTCTTTTAATGAATGTAATGCTTTATCATAATCTTTATCTTTTGGAGATACTTCATCTTCAGCAAACATATATGCACTTGGTATATCATCACTCATTAATTGAATATCTTTTTGGAAAATAAGAGTACTAGGATTGAAATCTTTTTTTAAATTATTTTCATCCTTAAATGCATCCCAAACTGCTTTTTGTTCATAGTCATGAACAATATTTGTTCTATCATCTAACTTTCCTTCATTATTATGAAGATAAGCAAGTTCTTTAGCATCATAAATATTATAACCATCAATTACTTTGACATCATAACTATTTGTATAATCATCAATTCTTTCTTTTTGACTATCTGTTAATCCTTCAGGAATAACTTTGATATTAAATTTTTTATCAATAGCTTTATCTGAAAAATCAATTAAACAATTTATTTTATCAATTGAATCAACATATTGATCAATATTTGTTTTATCATTAGTATCTTTATTTGTAACTGTGATATCAAAATTCCAACTATCAACATAAGTTTCTGAAGGAATTCCACTTTCACCAATTTCGATAAAAGTCATTTCAGGCTTAAAATCAACACTGTTGTCATCACCAACTAAATAATCTTTATTTAGTTCCATGAACTTATCTTCTTCATTATCAGTTTTTCCTAACTGATTATTGTCAAATTCTATAAATGATTCAGGACGTTCAGCCATATGTACTCTAATAGTTTTACTAGCAACAGAACTGCTTGAACTGCTTGAACTGCTTGAACTGCTTGAACTTGAATCATATGATGGTGAATTAGATTCGCTACTAGTTACTGAGTTAGATTCACTACTAGTTGCTGAATTTGAATCATTACTAGTTGATGAATTACTTGTACCATTTTTCCCACCATTACATGCAGTTAATAAAGCAACAGTAGTAAGGCAAAGCAATACTTTTTTTGTTTTTTCCATTCTTAACTTCCTCCTATGCCCTATCATTATAACAACATCAAAATGATAAGTCAAACTATGCAAAACTTTTAATGTTTTACTTATAAAATAAATCTAATTTATTTTAATTTATATTACATATAATAGAATTTTAATTTTTAGTTTAGCATTTATAGAAAAATTATCAGCTGCTTTTACCGTTATTGTAACGGTAGGAACAAATTCATGAAATATTATTGATGCAGTATAATCGGCATGTTTTTCTAAATCCATTTTTTTACTATTTTTGTCATCAAACCAATAATTTAAATCTTTATTAGTTGCATTGTTAGGTAGAGCCCAACATTTTAAATCAATACGAACATCTTTTGAAAAAGGAACCCAAATAAAACCATCAGCATTTTGTTTTTCTTTATCTTGTTCACTATATGTATTATAATTTTCAGTATTACATTCAATACTTTCAACATAGACAATTGGATTGTAAACTTGTAATTTTTGCCCCAATGTGCCAACAGCCACAATTGCAACTATATAAATTAATAAAATTGAAATAATAACCGATTTTTTCATTTCACTTAGTCCTTTCCATACATTGTTTTAACTTTTAAAATAAATGAAATTAGTAAATATGCAAAAATTAATGCTGCTATTAGAAATAATTTAAGACAAGTTGTAGTCATTGAATAATACACATTAACTTCAGTAAATAGTTTAAATGATATTAAAGAATAGGCAAATGTAATAATAAAGGCAATAATTGATGCTTTATTTTCATTAACATTATTAATGTCTTCACCAACTGTTGCATATAATTCATTTTGCGGATTAATAATATCTAATGTTGCACAATAGAAAATATGGCCATAATGAACACATAAGATTGCAAAAATCATAATGATAGTATTTATGACACCTATTTCTTGATAATAACCAAAAATAGAAACAGAAATAATAACACATGGTAATGACAAAATAATATTAAATGTAAGTTTAGCCATTAATGGAACTAAAGGCTTAACAGGTTTAGTTTTTTTAATATAACCTGCTCTTCCTTCTTTTGAATATAATGTTGCAATTAAACTATTTGAGGCCAAAAGAGGGAGCAAGATTAATAAAATATTAAAGGCATATGACATGTGATAACCTAAAAGTTGACGATTTATGGCCACAAATATTTTATTTAATAATAAAATTAATATAGGGATAATAATATAAATTGATAAATAATTTATTGATATATCAAGAGATCTAAATGAAATACGAAGCTCTTTTAAATCAAATGTTATAAATTTATTATGTTTAACATTAGCTTTATCCATATTATTATTTTTATTAAATTCAAAATTCTTAGACATCATTTTAAAAAATATTGGTCTTGAAATAAAATAATTAATAAAAAATAATGCACAAGAAATAACAATAAGAATTAATGTTTTTAAGATTGTCCAACCATTAGGACAAAAAAATCCTTTGGCATTTTTTTCGCCAATTAAAATACGAACAAGTTGTTTAATTAAAATATTTTTTTCCTCAAATACATTAAAGAAATTTACAAGTTGAGGTCTAATATCTGGCCATTGTGAAATTAAATCGATATTTGAAGGTAATAAATTAATTAAGAAAATAGCGCCTGAGATAAATAAGATAATAATAGAAATTGCCAAAATTGCTTTTAATACATTATATTTATTGAATAATCTATATAAATACATTAGTGGTACTGAAAAAATGGCCCCAAGTAAAACAGGTAATGCAATAACAAAAATGATAGGTATAATCATCCAAAAATAGGCAGAAAAATGTAAACTTGCTTTTAATGATAAATTAATTGCACAAGCTAATATTAATGGAATTGTAAAAGTAAAACTGCGTTTTATTTCATAAAAGTAAAACATTAATAATTTTGAAATAAAAATTTTATTTGTTTTTATAGGCATTGTTATTAAAACTTTATTATCTTCTGAAAAATAAAGTGTTTTCATTAATCCCCAAGAACATGTAATAAAAGATAAAAGAATTGCTAAAGTTAAAACAAATGTCATAATATATGGCATATCAGAATACATTACTAGTCCAAGTAAACTTGTAGCATATAAAATGACAGTATAAATAGCCGTAACTAAAACAAATTTAAGCAAAGATAAAACAACTGTGTTTATTCGACTTTTTGTTGAATAAATCCAGCTAACATCAATTTTATCTTTAAGTTGCATAAATACTAGAGTTTTAATTTGACGCATTGTTATTCACTTTCTTCTTCATTTATTGTTTTTAAATAAAATTGTTCTAAGCTTTCACCATTTTTTTCAATTTCATCAACATCTTTAACGCATAAAATTTGACCATGTCTAATAATAGCTATTCTTTGACATAATTTTTCAACAATATCAATCAAATGGCTTGAAAAGAAAACGATATTTCCTTTTGATGCATGTTCTTTCATACATTCTTTTACTTGATAAATACTATTTGGGTCAAGTCCAGTTAATGGTTCATCTAAAATCCAAATTTTTGGATTGTGAACTAAAGCAGAGATAATTGTGATTTTTTGTTTCATTCCATGAGAATATGTTTTAATCATACTATCTATAACAGCTTCAAGTTCAAATAATTTTACATATTTGCTAATTCTTTCATCACGATCTTCTTTTGAAACATCATAAATATCAGCAATGTAATTAATATATTCTCTTCCAGTAAGTTTTTCATATAATGCATAATGATCAGGAACATAACCTATTAATGATTTTGCTTCAACTGGTTGTAATGCAACATCATAACCACAAATATTAATTTTTCCTTCAGTTATACTTTGAATACCTACTGTTGATTTTATAATTGTTGACTTACCAGCACCATTTGGGCCTAAAAAACCAAATATTTCACCTGCATTTACTAACAAATTAGCATCGTGAACTGCATAATTTTTATTAGTTGCATATCTTTTTGAAAAATGTATTAGTTCATATTTAATTTTTGCATCTTTTTCCATAGGCTCACTCATCTTTCTGCCCTTTAAGGCACTTTTTAATGCATATTCATCTAAACGGATTTTTTTTAGTCGTTTAAATACTAAACTATTGCCATCACTAAGTTTATAAAATTGTTCATATACAAACCAAACTGCTAAACCAATTAATATATAAACTATAAAATATAATAATTGATATAATGGGTGAAATGTATATTCATGATTTTTTATTGTAAATGTAAATGATAATTCAAATATTTTTTCAGCCCATGTGCCTAATTTATCAGCAACAAAATCACTATTAATAAAGAAATAATCAACACTATGTCCATTTGCTGTAAAGACTACATTTAAAACTAATACGAGAACATAATATCCAAAAAAGGCTAACATTGAATAGAAAAATTCTTTAAGTTTAGGTCTTGGAAATTGTTTTAAAGCAACAAATAAAATTGGCATATAAAAGGCAATGTAGTGGTTAGACCAAAATGATAACATTCTTAATGAAAAAATATTTAGATTATCATCATAATTTGGTATAAGCATAGCAATTAACGCACCAACGACATTAATAAAATAAGTAAAATAAAATAATTTTTTCATTTTAAATATTAATACTAATGGTAAGATAAACATTGCTGTATTACATAAATGAAAAGGTAAATCCCATGGTCTTTGAAAAATTGTATAGTTATAATTTACTAAAAATGAAACAAGAGCACCAAGACATATCATAATCAAAGAAAAACGTTTAAATTCTTCAGATTTTTTCCTTAATAAAAAATAAATTAAAAACGGAAAAACAATATTTCCATAAAAGACAAAACGATGATATGGCGTAAAATTTTTAATGCTCCATGATAATGTTAAAAGAGGTTGGCCAAATACATATTGTAAAAAATAATTAGGCATACAAAACATAGAAAGTAAAATGAATGTAATAAACATTTTTAAAATATCTTTTTTTGTATTGGATTCTTTAAATGTTGTAATTAGATAATAAAGTGATAAAGAAAAGCCAAGAGCACTTTCAATAGCTAAAAAAGTAGGAAGAAAAAATCCATATTCTCCTTCTAAAATAATACAAATTTGTTTATTAAAAATAAGTTCTAATAAAAAGATAAAAGGGCAAATGTATTTAACTATATTATCTAAAATTTTTATTTTAAAAAAAGGTTTAAGCAAAACAAATAAAGTAGAACTATATCCTAACCATATAAAAATTAAACAAAACAAAGTTAATGGTTGATTATTTAATGGCGATTTATCAAGTCCGAGATAACTTGAAGAATTATTTGCTATTGTAGATTTATAACAAAACATACGAAAAATAAAAACAATGACACCTAATATTGCAATTGTTTTTTCCATAGGTAAATCATTTTTTTGATGATATTTATTAAAAAATAAGCATCCAATAAGGATTAAAGAAATAATTATAAAAATAATATAAGCCATTTTTTACTCCTTTAAACAATCAAAATATTATCATTATTAGTCAATATTGTCAAATAAGTATAAAATACTTATATTATGATTTATAAATAAATATAAAATAAAAAAAACAAATGGTTAAAAAAGTGGTACAATATAAATAAGGATGGTATTGCAATATGGAATTAAATGAAATTAAATATGGATTTAAACTTTTAAATGTTCGTGAAATTAATGATATAAATTCTACTTTATATGAATTTGTACATTTACAATCAGGTGGTAAAGTAGTATATCTTGCAAACGATGATACTAATTGTTGTTTTGCAATTGGTTTTAAAACAATTCCTGAAGACAGTAGTGGTGTTTGTCATATTATTGAACATAGTTTATTGTGTGGTTCAAAAAAATTTCCATTAAAGGAACCATTTGTTAATTTAATTAAAAGTTCTTTAGAAACTTTTTTAAATGCTTTTACTGCAAATGATTGGACAATGTATCCTTGCGCTTCACAAAATGAAAAAGATTTTAACAATATAATGGAAGTTTATTTGGATGCAGTATTTAATCCATTATCAATTGTTGACAATAAGCCTTTTTTACAAGAAGGTTGGCACTTAGAATTATTAGATGAAAATGATATTCCTTCATATAAAGGTGTTGTTTATAATGAAATGAAAGGTGCAATGTCTAGTGTTGATGAAGTTTTAGTTCAATCAACACTTGAAGCTATGTATAAAGATACTTCATATCGTTTTAATTCTGGAGGAGATCCTGATGAAATTGTTAAGTTAACTTATCAAGATTATCAAAATTTTTATCATAGACATTATACTCCAGAAAATGCAATGACTTATTTTTATGGCAAATTAGATATAGAAAATAAACTTAAATATTTAGATGAAGAATACTTTAGTAAATATAAGAAAACAAATAAACCTATTGAAATTGCCATTCAAAAACCTTTTATCAATTTAAATTATCAAAAAGAATATGAAATTGGTGAAAATGATAGCATTAATGGTAATACTTATATGAGTTTGTGTTATGGTTTAGATAATTATAATAATTATGAAGATTTTATGGCTATTAATATTTTAATGGATGCTTTACTTTCAAGTAATGAATCTCCATTAAAGAAAGCATTACTTGATGCTAAACTTGGTCAAAATGTTGAGTGCCGACTTGATGATGATAATATCGTTCCTGCATTACATATTTATTTACAAAAAACTAATCCTAACAAAAAAGAAGAATTTAAAAAAATATTTGAAAATAAAGTAAAAGAATTAGTTACTAATGGTATTGATAAAGAATTATTACTTGCTTCAATAAATCATCTTGAATTTAAAGATAAAGAATTAGATGTAGGCAATACACCTAAAGGCCTTATTTTTGCAATGATTATGATGGGAAGTTTTAATTATAATGGTGATTTAATTAGCCATTTAGAATTTTCAAAATATTATAAATTGTTTAAAGAAAAACTATATGACAATTATTTTGAAAAGAAATTAGAAAAATATATATTAAATAGTAAACATTGTGTTGAAGTTGTATTAACACCATCAAAAACATTAGGACCAAATAGAACTTTAGAAATGTCAAAGAAAATGCAACATTTAAAAGATACAATGACATTAAAAGAAAAAAAAGATTTAGTAATGCAAACTAAAAAATTGTTAGATTATCAAAATCATGTTGATACAAAAAAAGAATTGTCAACATTACCATCTTTAAATATAAAAGATATTTCTTTAGATATTAATTACCTTGATAGTAAAAAATTTACAATTAATGGTTTAAAAGGCATTGCCCATCCTGTGACAACAAATGGTATTGCTTATCTAAGAATGTATTTTAATATTGCTCCAATTTCATTAGATGATCTTCCTTATGTTTTATTATTAAGAGCCTTATTAACTAATGTACCTACATCACATTATGATGTAACACAATTAAATAAAATTATAAAAACATTTTTGGGAGATTTAGATTTCTTACAACTTTTATTTTCTAAAAATAAAGATGATTTTCAATTTTATTTTCAAGTTTCTGCAAGTGCTTTAGATGAAAACATACCATATATTTTTGATATGATAAATGAAGTTTTACTTCATTCAAAATTTAAAAAACATGATGTTTTGTTAATTGCTAAACAATTAGACAATGATTTAAAACAACAAATTATAAATAGTGGTATGAATGTTGCAATGTCTATGGCCAAAAGTGCTTTTTCAAAAGAAGCAGCTATTGCAATTAATGCTTTAAAAGGTCCAAAAGTATTGCATTTCTTTGATGATTTAATTGCAAATTATAATCATTTGACTATCAACAAAAAATTAAAAGAAATAACAACAAAGTTGTTTAATAAGAAAAATGTTTTAATTTCTTTATCTGGAAATGATAATACAATTAATTTACTAAAAAATAATTTATCTAAATTAGAATTTCCAAGAAAAACATTCGATAATGTATTAGATGTTAAATGTGAACCAATTAATAAAGAAGCTTTTATCATTCCTTCTAGTGTTAACTATAATGCTTTAAGTAATAATTTAGAAAACTGTAATTTAACATATAATGGAAAATATTTAGTTTTATCACATATTGTTTCATATGATTTTTTATGGCCAGAGATTCGTGTTAAAGGTGGCGCTTATGGTAGTAGTTTAAGTATTTCAAGAAATAATGATGTTTGTTTTGGCACATATCGAGATCCAAATGTTAAAAATTCTTATGAAGTATTTAAAAAATTACCTGAATATTTAAAAAAATTTAAAGTTTCAAAAGATGAATTTAAATCATATATTATTGGAGCAATGGGAAATTTTGATACTCCAACTTCTATTCCTGTTTTAATTAACATTTGGGATATTAATTATATAAAAGGTTATACTAAAAAAGATAAAATGCATCTTAAAAAAGAAGTATTATCTACAAAACAAACAGATATTAATGAAATGTCAAAAGTTTTTGATAAATTACTTGTTGATGCAAAAGAATACACTATTGGAGAAAGTGTTAAAATTAAAGAATATAACTTTGATAAAATTGATACATTATGAAATTAATTGATATTTTAAAAGATTATAAGATTTTAAACGAAAGTGACATTCCATATTTTAAAATATGTGATTTCATTGTTTTTTATCATGCTTATAAAAATAATGAATATTTTTGTATCAATCTAAATAAGTCTTTAATTTCTATTAATGATTTAACCAAATTAAATAAAATAACTCATGATTATGCCAAAATTAAAGTAACATCAAGTGCTTTAAAAAATGACTTTTTATATATTAAATTATATGAATATAGTAATATATTACAAAAATTAACAACAATTTGCGAATATTTTAAAAATTTAGGTTATCATTCTCGTCATAATTGTTTATTATGTGGATGTGAAACTAACATGGTTAATTATCAAAATTTTTTAATTCCGTTAGATCAAAAATGTCAAAATAAAATAATAAATGAAGATGCTGAATTTAAACAAAATAATAAAAAATTAAAAATTGCTATTTTACTTGCTTTACTTGGAGGATTAATTGGAATATTACCTTCAATAATTATTGCTATAATATTGGAAAGTTATTCGATTATATCAACAATTTTATTATTTTTAAGTCCATTTCTTTCTGTTATTTTTTTCTATAAAAGTGGCATTTATAGACAAACAAAAAATGATATATTAATTGCTTTAATCGCTTTATTTTATCAATTAATATATCAAATTGTATTAGTAGTTATATGTTTAAATGCAAGTCATGCTACTTCATTTATTGAATATTATAATTATTATAAAAATTTTATAATTGAAAATATCATCGGTTTAATATTTACATATTTTGTTGGTTATTTTGCTGCTTTATTTTTATCAAAAAAGAAAATATTAATTAGATTTAAAGGGCTTCGTTAATTATTTGTGTTTCCAATTATAATATTCATCATCACGACTAAAATCAAATTTTTCATCATCATTTTCATATATGTAAAAAGTCGTTTTTTCGTATATTGTTTTAAATTCATCTAATGATAATGAAATATTTAAATTTACATTTGTGATGATTATTTTTTCATTTTGATAAATGTACAAAGTTTTTGGCTCTAATGAAATTAAAATAATTTTATTTTTTAATAGATTAATTGCTTCATTAATATTAGAAATATAATTTGTTTTATTATCGTTTATCATTCCATTGTTTCCTCTTTTTTATTATAAACATTTTTCTTAACTTTGGAAATAAAATAGTGTATAATGAATTAGATTTTTGTTAAGGGGGCTTAACATAAAAATGAAAAGAAAAAATATTTTAAATTTTTTTATTATAACTTTAAATGGAATGGCCTATGGTTTATTTGCAACTCTAATTATAGGTACAATAATGTCAACTATTTCAAATTTCTTTCCAGACGATACATCTATTAAAAAAATTTTAAGTGGTGTATCAACATGTTTACAATGTTTAACTGGTGCAGGAATAGGTATTGGTGTGGCATTAGCCTTAAAATATGATTCATTAAAAACTATTGTTGTTGCTTCAGTTGGCGAATTAGCTGCCTTTTTATCTAAATCTTTTAATGCAGAAAACCATGTATATGAAAATAATGCTTTTAAGATAGGTGATCCCTTAACAATTTATATTGCTGTTATTTTAGTTATTTTATTAATGAATTTGGTTTTAAGAAAAAAAACACCTGTTGATATATTACTTGTACCATTATTTGGTGTCATTTGTTCTTTAATAATTATTTTATTGATAAGAACTCCAATTATTTATGTTACATATGGACTTCAATATATAATCAATGTTGCCACAACATATCAGCCATTTATCATGGGTATAATTATTTCAGTCTTAATGGGAATGGCCTTAACTGCTCCTATTTCTAGTGCTGCCATTGCCGCAATTGTTTTTACAGGTGAAGGTGAGGGACTTGAGATTGCAAGTGGTGCTGCTTTAATTGGTTGTTGCACACAAATGGTTGGTTTTGCAATTCAAGCTAGAAAAGATAATAAGATAGGTATGATATTATCAATTGGTATTGGAACAAGCATGCTTGAATTTAAAAATATTTTGAAAAAGCCAATTATATGGTTGCCTACAATTATAGCAAGTGCTATTTTAGGACCTATTTCAACTTGTTTGATAAAATTAAAATGTATGGGTTCATCAGCTGGAATGGGAACAGCAGGTTTTGTTGGCCAAATAGGCACCATAAATAGTATGGGAAATGTTTTTTCATCATATCTAATTATTATTTTATTTGAAATTGTTGCTCCGTTAGTTTTAGTATTTTTAATTGATTTGATTTTTAGAAAATTTAAGTTAATTAAAGATGGCGATTTAGCTATTGTTAATAATGATGATGATATAAAAAAAGTTGCTAATTAAATGCAACTTTTTAATAAATGAACTATTTTAAAACATTAAAGTAACTCAATAATAATAAAATAATGCCTACTAAAACATATAAATCAATTAATGGGCCAACAATAAAAAATAAAACATTCAAAACAGGTACATTATGAAGTAAACCCATTAAAATGCCAAAGATAATACCAACTACAATATAGACAATTATCTTTAAAACTAAATTGCTAACTGAAGTTGTTTCAAAAGAAAATGGCCAAATTTTTTTTAATAATTTCATTGCTTTTCCTCCATACTAATTAACTATATTCATTTAGAAATTAAAATATAACAGGGAGACTAACTATTTATGAATAAAATTTTTACTTTAAAAAACTTTGAAAATAAAAATTTATTAATTTTAGGAGATTCTGTATCTGCACAAGCTACAATTGGAAATGATAAAGTTTATGCTACTTTATTGAAAGAAAACCTAAAATTAAATAATGTTTATAATGCTGCAATTGGTGGAACAACACTAACTTATATGTATGAGGGTAGTAATATTGATAAAGAATATCATACAAACAATGTAGCAATTGATGGCTGTCGTGTTGTTAATAATTTAGCCATTGATAATAAACTTAAAGATTTTGATTATGTAATTATTGCTTATGGTCATAATGATCAACATTTTAAAGTACCATTAGATGAAGATAATAAAAGTGCCAATTATTTATCTGATTGTCATTCTTTTAAAAATAGTTTTCGTTTTATTATTAACACTTTAAAAAAACATAATCCAAATATACAAATTATTTTGCTTAGTTGTACATATTCTGAATATGATAAAGTTGATGTTTCTCCATATGATGGTGAAGTATCATATTTAGATTATCGTAAAGCATACCAAGATATTGCTTATGAATATAATGTAGTATGTTTAGATCCATGGGATTATATGAAACAATTTTTTGATTACAATACTAATGCTTATTATTATAAAGATAGTGTTCATTTAACAAAAAATGGACATTTAGAATTATTTAAATTTTTAATGAATAACTAAATATAGTCATATTTTAGTTTAAGTTATGAAATTTGAAAATTATTGCAAAAAAAGCTAAAAAAATTTATAATATTAATGCGTTGAAAAGAAGGAGTAAAAATGTCAATCTTAAAGAGAGTCCTATTTGGTGGAAATGGATAGAAAAACATTTTGAAGGTTATCTTGGAGCATCTTATTAATATTAAAGTGCATAACGATGTTATGAACTAAGGTGGTACCGCGATTATTTCGTCCTTAGATTTATTCTAGGACGTTTTTATTTTAGGAGGGCTTATGAAACAATTAGCACAAAAATATCAACCACAAGAAATTGAAAAAAATAAATATGAAACATGGATAAATAATGAATATTTTGTAGCTCGTGATGGTAGTAAAAAACCATATAGTATGGTTTTACCACCACCAAATGTTACAGGAAAATTACATATTGGTCATGCCTTAAATACAACACTACAAGATGTAATGGCCCGTTATAAAAGATTACAAGGTTATGATGTTTGTTTTGTCCCAGGAACTGATCATGCTGGAATTGCTACTCAAGCAGTTGTTGAAAAAAAATTACGTACACAAAATATTGATAAATATGATATTGGCCGTGAAAAATTTCTTGAATATGCTTGGCAATGGAAAGATGAATATGTTAAGACAATTCATGCACAATGGGCTAAACTTGGTTTATCTTTAGATTATAGTCGTGAATGTTTTACCTTAGATGAAAAAAGAAATGTCGCTGTTAGAACTGTATTTTGCTCATTATATGAGAAAGGATTAATTTATCGAAAAGAAAAAATAATCAACTGGGATCCTGTTTTAAAAACTGCCTTATCTAATATTGAAGTTATTTATAAAGAAGATAAAGGCGAAATGTTTTATTTTAAATATTATGTTGAAAATGAAGATAAATATATTGTTGTTGGTACAACAAGACCAGAAACTATGTTTGGTGATGCGGCAGTTGTAGTTAATCCCAAAGATAAAAGATACAAATGGTTAAAAGATAAAAAATTAATTAATCCAGCAAATAATAAACTATTATCTGTTCTTTTTGATCCTTATGTTGATATTGATTTTGCAACTGGTGCTATGAAATGCACACCAGCCCATGATCCAAATGATTATAATTTAGGTGTTAAATATCATTTGCCAATGATTGTATGTATGAATGATGATGCAACAATGAATGAAAAAGCTGGTAAATATGTAGGACTTGATAGATATGAATGTCGTAAACAATTAGTTGCAGAAATTAAAGAAAAAGGATTGTTAGATCATATTGAAGAAATAACACACCAAGTTGGTCATTCAGAACGTAGTGATGCAGTTATTGAACCACGTTTATCAATGCAATGGTTTGTTTCTATGAAAAAATTATCTAAGGCTGCTTTAGAAATGCAAAGTAATCCAGATACAAAAGTTAATTTTTATCCACCTCGCTTTGAAAAAAATTTCATAAATTGGATGGAAGGCATTGAAGATTGGTGTATATCGCGTCAACTATGGTGGGGTCATAGAATTCCTGCATATTATCACAAAGTAACAAAGGAAATCTTAGTAAGTTTTAACCCACCTAAAGATATTGAAAATTATATTCAAGATGAAGATGTGTTAGATACTTGGTTTTCTAGTGCACTATGGCCATTTACAACTTTAGGCTGGCCAGAAAAAACTGAAGATTTAACTAGATTTTATCCAAATAATTTAATGGTTACAGCATTTGATATTATATTATTTTGGGTTTCTAGAATGATGTTTCAGGGTGTTGAATTTACAAAACAAATGCCATTTAAGGATGTTTTAATTCATGGTTTAATTCGTGATGAACAAGGTCGCAAGATGTCAAAATCGCTTGGGAATGGTATTGATCCTATGGATATTATAAATCAATATGGTGCAGATGCATTAAGATTTTTCTTGGCTACATCTAGTGCGCCAGGTCTTGATTTTCGTTTTTCAAATACTAAAATTGAAGCAAGCTGGAATTTTTTAAATAAAATATGGAATGCTTCACGTTTTGTATTAATGAATTTACCACAAGATTTTAAAATTCAAGATATTAATTTAAAACAATTAACTTTAGCAGATAAGTGGATTTTATCTAGATTAACTTTTACAACAAATAAAATAAGTGACAATTTAGATAAATATGAATTTGCTAATGTAGGTACATATTTAACAAATTTTATATGGAATGATTTTTGCTCATGGTATATAGAAATGTGTAAATTATCATTACAAAATGAGCAAATTGCCGATAATACAAGACAAGTCTTAGTTTATGTTTTAAAACAAATTGTTATTTTATTATCACCATTTGTTCCATTTATTAGTGAAGAAATTTATAGTGCTTTACCAAATAGTTTAAATTCTATAAATCTAGAAAGTTGGCCAAAAAATTTAATTGAATTTGATGAAAATGTTGATAATCAAATGTCTTCTATAATTGAAGTTATAACTTTAGTTAGAAATTTAAGAAACACAGAAAACATTGCAAATAGCATAAAATTACCAATTATGGTTTATGATAAAAGTGAAGATGAACATTTAATAAGTAATTTTAATTCTAATATAGAATACCTTATTAAATTTACAAATGCTTCAACATTTGAAACAAAAAATCATAAAAATTTCACTGAAAATGGTCGTGTTTTGCCAATAACTGGTGGTGAAATGTTTGTCAGTCTTGAAAACGCAATTGATATAGATAAAGAAATTTCTAAATTGAAAGCAGAACTAGTTAAAGTACAAAACGGCATTATAAGAGGAGAAAATTTATTTAATTCTGAATTTGTTAATAAGGCTCCAAAATTAATGGTTGACAAAGAAAGAAAAATATTAGATGATTATTTAGAAAAGAAAAAAAGTATTGAAAAGAGAATTGATGAACTAGAAAATAAAAAGAAATAAAGGTGAGGGTAAAATGAAATTTGATGTAATTAGCATTATCTTTTTGGTCATCATTTTGTTATATGGGTTTATTGGTTATAAAAGAGGCTTATTTAAAACATTAACATCTGCATTTAAAAACATTATTGCTTTTATAGTTGCCTTATTGCTTTGTATTCCACTTGGCAAATTATTAGCCAATACTGGAATGGGCACAAATTTATCAAATTGGTTAAATGATTTTTTGATTTCTAAAAATGAAGCATTATTTAATGTTGCATTGACAGAAGCAAATAAAGAAGAACTGGCCTTACAAGCCTTGAATGCTTTAAATTTACCAACTTTATTAAGTGGTTTATTAGTAAAATCTTTAACAAGTATAATTGCTTCTATTGGAACTATTGGTATTACTTTGGGAGAGGCACTAGCTACTTCTTTAACAAGTTATATTTTCATGGGAATTTGTTTTGTAATATTATTTATCATTGTTCGTTTATTAGTAATTTTATTAAATAAATTATTTGGTGCTTTAGAAAAAATACCATTAATAAAAGCTGTAGATAAAACATTAGGTGTTGTATTAAGTGTTTTAAAAGGTGCATTACTAATATTGGTAATAACATATGTATTTACATTTATTGTTCCTCTTGATAATTGCTTTTCAAATTTTTTAGTAAATCAAATGGCACTTGGTGATGATCATGTATTTACTATTTCAAAATTCCTATATGAAAAAAATTTCTTATTATCGTTGATTGCCTTAATTCAAAAATTATTTGTATAACTCAACTTAGCATTGTTTGCTAAGTTTTTTTTAACTTTTTTGGCTCTCCTCGCAAACGTGGGGTTTGCGTGGGGTTTTCAAAAAAA
This sequence comes from uncultured Bacilli bacterium, assembly GCA_947626825.1. Classification (GTDB taxonomy): domain Bacteria; phylum Bacillota_I; class Bacilli_A; order RFN20; family CAG-631; genus CAKPXW01. The sequence continues at coordinate 21,378 of CANQTM010000026.1, forward strand.
GCTCTTCAAAATCATGGGGTTTATGAAAAGA
>CANQTM010000027.1 GCA_947626825.1 uncultured Bacilli bacterium
TACAATTCCATTTGTAGGGGCAACTGCAACTGGCAATGAAAATAAACATTTTGGATATATATTTGGAGCAAGTAGTTATAAAGAAAATTCAAAATATGTGCCAACAACATTAAAAGAAGTAATAATCACTAGTGTTACAAGTATAGGAGATTTAGCATTCTATGAATGTAGTTCATTAAAAAGTATAAACATACCAGCTAGTGTAACAAGTATAGGAGAACGTGCATTCTCAGAATGTAGTTCCTTAAAAAGTATAAATATACCAACTAGTGTTATAAATATTGATGAATATGCATTCTTAGGATGTAGTTCATTGGTAATTTATTGTGAAGCAAGTAGTAAACGAAGTGGATGGAATAGTAATTGGAATTATGTTGATTGGAACAGTAATAGCCCAGTATATTTGGGAATAAATGAAAATACATATAAAGAAGAAAATGGATTACAATATGTAATACAAGATGGTAATGCAATATTAACAAGATATGTAGGAAATGAAACAACAACAGAAATAACAAGCACAATACAAATGAACGGAAAAACATATAATGTTACAAGTATAGGAGAATGGGCATTCCGTGATTGTAGTTCATTAGAAAAAATAATTATCCCAAATAGTGTAGAAAGTATAGGATATGGTGCATTCTCAGGATGTAGTTCATTAGAAAGTATTACAATTCCATTTGTAGGGGCAACTGCAACTGGCAATGAAAATAAACATTTTGGATATATATTTGGAGCAAGTAGTTCTAATGATAATTCATATTATGTGCCAACAACATTAAAAGAAGTAATAATCACTAGTGTTACAAGTATAGGAGAACGTGCATTCTATAGCTGTTATTCATTAGAAAGTATCACAATACCAAATAGTGTTACAAGTATAGGAGAACGTGCATTCTATGATTGTGATTCATTAGAAAGTATCGTTATACCAAATAGTGTTACAAGTATAGGAGATTCTGCATTCCATGGATGTAGTTCATTAAGTGTAGTAACAATAGATAAAGAGAGTAACTTACAAAGTATAGAGGAAACGGCATTCTTTGAATGTAGTTCATTAGAAAGTATAGTTATACCAACTAGTGTCACAAGTATAGGATATCGTGCATTCGCATATTGTAGTTCGTTAACAATCTATTGTGAAGCAAGTAGTAGACAAAGTGGTTGGGATAATGATTGGAATCGTGATTGGAATGAAAGACCAGTATATTGGAAAGGTCAATGGCATTATGATGAATATGGTAATCCAGTACCAAATGAATAAATGTAATATCAATTTAAAGAAATAAAAACATCGTATGAAGAAAATATAATAAAGGGAGAAATTCATATGGCTATTAAAGAAGTGGATTTTAAAGATATATCTGAGTTTAGATCAAAAAACATAATTCCAATTATTATGCAATATGGAAATGAATTCATTGAAATTGTTACATCTGAAAAAGATAAAGAAAATGCTTGGTCAATGTGCCAAAAAATCTTTTTGTACAAATTTTATTTAGAAAACAAAGAATATCTAGATAAGCTATTTGAACAAGCCCTTTTTAATAAAACAGATAAAATATTTTTTTCAAGGAATGTTTTCAAATTACAAAAATATCCCAATTTAGAAATTATAAAATTTGGTGCTAAGGAATATTCTGTTATTTACAAAAATAACGATTACAACAATTTAGTAATTATTAGAAAATTAATAAATGATACAAATTTTAATAGATTTAGACTTTTTGTAATGCCTAAAGAAGAACTTCCTAATTTGAACATTACACAAATTAAGGAACAAATTTCAAGCCAAAATAAGAAAAAAACACATTTTAAAAAAGGTAAGTTTGTTGTTAGTTACATCAATGGTCTTGTTTTAGATGATGAAGAAAAATTAACAAAATATGTTAATGAAGAATGCAAAAAGAGAATTCTTTTAGGCGATATTATTTTAAATGATACTCAAGAAAAAACATTAAAAGAATATATGGCAAGGGAGTTAGAAAAAATTATAAATGTTTATAGTTCACCCCAAGCCGAAGATAGTCTTTTTGCATTAGGACTTGTAAGATATGCTATGAAACATTATAACTCTAAAGGCACTGGTGATTTTTGGCCATATTTTGAACAAGATTATAATGTTTCAATATCTACAAATAATCAAGGCGTTCTTCATTCATATTTCCAAGATATAATGAAAAAATGGCACAAACCATATAATAATAAAACAAGTCAAAAAATTGATAATATAACAATGCATTCATTTGTTGCTGATCATTCAGCTAATCAATTATTTGATTATTTATTCGAGTTTTATCGTAATGATTTAATGAGAAATGTTGATAATTTAAATAATGTTGATAAAGATAATGATCCTTTTAATATCTTGATTGAAACTATTAAAAATGGCACACAAAATGTCATGAAACATACATCATTATTATTGAATTTTCCTGAGACAAGAAAAATTTTTAAAAATAGAATAAAAAGAATTTTAAAGTTAATTAATGAATCGTTTTGGAATGATAAAACTATTAATGAAACAGGAAATAGAATTAATCATTTATTAAATGTTTGGATTTCTTTACCAAATGGTGATTTTGAAAAAGAAAAAACATATGTTTTAAAATGTGGGACAAGAGAAAAAGGCGAAATTTTATATCATGCCCCTATTTTACATCTTACTGATAATCAGCAATTAAAAATCATTTTACCACATCAAAGATTAATCGAATGCGTTGAGGAAGATCACCCAATTTGGATAATTAAAAGTCCGAATCAACAATTTGAAACGAAAACCATATCAACTGATGATTTTTATAAACATGATAAACTAGGCTGTTATCTTGATAAAATTGAAGTTGATTTCCCACTTGAATTTATTCTTTCAGATTTTGAATTCAGTTTGTTAAATGGTGATAAAATACTAAAATCATATAATATTGAGGCTTCTTGTATTAGATTTTTTGATGAAAAAGGAAGATGTATCGATCATAAAAATGCTATAGTACCAGAAGGATATGTTACTGCTTTTTCTGACAATGAAAATTATCCAAATATTTTAGGTGAACAAACTAAGGCCTATAAAGAAGGTCACATATTTATCAAACATTTTCATTTAACTAATGGTCTAATTATTACACTTGAGGATTTGTTAGGTATTCAGGTTGGTCAAAAAATAACTGAGGGTTTAAATGAAATTTTACCTATTAAGGGCGCTATATTAATAGATGGAGAGATAAATTATAAAATTTATGCTCAATTACCAAAATTATTATTTAAAGCCAACCAAGATGAAATAGATGGCTTAAGTTTAATTGTTAACAATAAACAAAACAAAATAAGTGAAAAACCTCTTTATAAATTTAAATTAACTACTGATTTAAATTCATATGGATATTTAATTGATTTAAAAGATTATATTACTGATGAAGGATTGTACCAAATAATTTTAAGTTATCCTAGAATGCATCGAAAAGTTGAAGTGGGCAATATAGCTTATATCAAAGAATTTAGTTATGATTTTATTAATGCTCCATATATTTTTAAAGAAATAGGTCAAATACGTTTTCCGCAAAATGTTAATGTTAATCAAAATACAAAAGGAAATGGGACTTGGTCAAATAAAACTTTAGATCATATTTTTGAATTTAATTTTGCTGAAAGAAATAAAAATAATGAAAATTATTGCGACTTAGTTCAAAACAATGAATTGACTTTAGATTGTTTTATTGGTATGAACAAATATCCAGTTTGTTTTGAAATTCCAGCTTTGTTTTGGAAATTTAATATTAATGATGAATGGAATACTAAATCACCAGCTGATATACCATTAAAAAAGTTAAAAAATGAGATCACAAAATTTTATGTAACAGGGCCATTTGATTTTACCAAAGTTACTATTACCACAACTGATGATGTCGATATTGCTGAAGAAGAAAGTGAAATTAATTTAACTGTGGGCAAAAACAAATATTTTGAAATAGGTAAAATTTATAATTGGTTTAAAAATGACCGTAGTAAAACGTATCGTGATATCTATATGACTTTAAATGAAAAACAACAAAAAATTTTTAGGGTCATTACTAAAAGCGATTTAAGAAACATTACTTTACTTAGTGATTTTGAAAATAATTTATTAATTGGTAAATTAGATATTGATGGCGATGGTGTTTATACTATTTCCATTTCTCATAATAAGCAAATTATTTGTGAAAATGAACCAGTTAATAATAAAGAATTTATTATTGAAACCAAATTAGAAACAGGAAATTATGATATTGATGTTTATGAAATTTTTGAAGATGACGATGATGATGGTTTTGGTACAGAAACAGAATCAATTCTTTTAAAAAGTATGTCTAAACGATTAATAAATATAGAGCAGTTAGAAAATTATAAAATTTTACTTTCAGGTTATCAAGATAAAAAACGTAAATATATTTTATCAAGTTTTAAAATTAAATATTATATAAAGAATCTTGAAAGAGTTACTTATAATGAATTATTAAATGAAGAAGAAGATTTAGAAATTTGTGGTATTTGGAATGAAGAAATTGATGCTAATAATTCACAACAAATGAATAGTTTTATTATGTATCGAGGTCAACTTGGTATATATAACTTTAATAAAATATTTAAAATATTAATGAACGTATTGATTATATTTATAGATAAAAACAAATTAGAATCAATGATAGTTTTAACTAAAGAAGATTCAGAATATCAAAGTTTACTTATTGATAGGGCCAATGGAAAAATTATTACAACTAAAGAAGAAAATAATTTATCACAATCAGATAAAAAACAATGTTCTGTATTTTTTGATGATTTATATTTTTATATTTTTAAAATTGAGGGGGATGAACTAAATGAGCTTTAATATTATTGAATCTTCAAAGAAAATAGCTAATAAATATCAAAGATATTTGGCCACTATGTTTGATATTAATGATACCGAATATAAAGAAATATTTGATAAAAGACTTCATGAAAATAACATCTTTGAAAAAGGACCTTATCTTGAAGTAACAAATTCTTTTGCTAAGGGTAAAAGTCTTAAACAATTAATAGAAGAAGGCCTTATTTCTAAAGATTTTGAAAAGATACCAAGATTATATGAAATACCTAATTTACATTATCATCAAGAACAAGCTCTAAGAAAAGCTATTAATGGTGAAAATTTAATTGTTTCAACTGGTACAGGTTCTGGTAAAACAGAATGCTTTTTGTTACCAATAATCAATGAATTAATGCGTGAAAAGGAACAAGGCACCTTAACAGATGGTGTCAGGGCCATAATTATTTATCCGATGAATGCTTTAGCCAATGATCAAATAGATCGTTTAAGAAAAACTTTTATTAATTATCCTTATATTTCTTTTGGTTGTTATACTGGGCAAACGCAAGAAGAACAAAAGGATGCCCTTGCACAATATAAGTCATTAAATGGGAAAAGGCTGGATGATGTTAGATTACAAAATCCTTTAAAAAATGAAATATTATCACGTGAAGAAATGAAAGAAAGGCCACCGCATATTTTAATTACTAATTATGCGATGCTTGAATATTTAATGTTAAGACCAAATGATAATGTTTTTTTTGATGGTCCTTTAGCCCATAATTGGAAATTTATTGTTCTTGATGAAGCCCATACTTACACTGGTTCAACAGGAATTGAAGTATCGATGTTATTAAGGCGATTAATGGCTAAATTATCTAATCAAAAAATTCAATATATTTTAACTAGTGCTACCTTAGGTAATCAAGATTCAAATCAGAAAGTAATTGCTTTTGCTAAAAATTTGTGTTCGGTTGATTTCAAAGAAGAAAATATTATAAGAGCAAAAAGAGTAACTTTAGAACAAAAAAATAAATATACATTAGATAAGGATTTTTATGAAATTGTTGAAGGATTAATAGATTGTGGTTATGATGACTCATATATTATTAATGAAATAGAAACAAAATATCATTTTAAGATAAATGTTAATGACTTAGGGGAATATCTTTTTGAAATATTAATTAATGATAATACTTTTTGGAAAATTAAAAATTATGTTTTAAAGCCTAGAAACATCTTGGAAATTTGTGAATTTACTAAATTTTCAGAAAAGGAAATTTCATCTTTTGTTGAAGTGGCTTCAAGAGCTAACAAAAACAATTCTAAATTATTTGATGCTCGATATCATATGTTTTTAAGAGCTACTGAGGGAGTCTTTATCACATTAGCACCACATAAAGATTTATTTTTAACAAGAAAAAATAGTGTTACAACTGATGAAGGTGAATATAAAGTTTTTGAAGCAGTAACATGTAAACAATGCCATTCTTTATATTTATTAGGAACTATTAAAAATAACAAATTGATTCAAAAGACAACAATTGATTCAAATGAAATAAGAGATGCTTTTTACATTGGTGAATCATATAATGATACTGATGAAGATACCACATTAGATAAGGCAGATTTAAAAGCAGAAAAGTATTATTTATGTCCGCATTGCGGTTTTATTATACCTAATAATTTAAATGAGAAAAAAACTTGTGGTCATTCTGAAAAAGATTTCATTTCTGTAGTAAAAGTTCAAACCAAAGCAGAAACTGGTCGAGTTACTAAATGTATCTGCTGTGAAAACGTTAATCGTTTAGGCATTTTAAGAGGCTTTTTCTCAGGACAGGAAGCTTCTACATCAGTTATTGGAACAGCTTTATTTGAAGAATTGCCAAATCATATTAGAAAAGTAACAATTCATAATAATAATGATGATAATGATGATGGTTTTGAAATAGAACCATATGAATCTTTTGAAGAAATAACAAAAGCTAAACAATTTATTGCCTTTTCAGATAGTCGTCAAGCTGCAGCTTATTTTGCTAGTTATTTTTCAATTTCATATGATGGCATTTTATATGGTAGACTTATTCATGAAGTTTTAAATTCTTATAAAAATGATTCAATTGAAATGAGAACATTTGTTGAATTATTAGCTGACAAAATGCAAGAAAATAAAATTTTCCCTTTTGAAGATTTTTTATATTCTTTACAAAATAATTCTTCGACTTCAATTGATTATGAGAAACTTGGTTGGAAAGCAATATTAAAAGGACTAGCTGAATGTACACAAATAAATTCATTAGTAGGTTTAGGATTATTAGCTTTAGACTTTAATGACAAAATCAAGTTTTCTGAAAATACAAAATATAATTTATCTGAACAAGAAATTAAAGATATTTGTATGGTTTTTGTCATGGGAATGTTAGCTGATGTTGCTTTTTACTATCCAAAGCATATGAATGAAAATGATAAAGAATTTTTTACATTTAATGGCAAAGAAATTTCTTATTTGCTTAATGATAATGCGAAATATGTTAATTCTTTTATACCTTTAAAATCTAATAATAAACGTTTTGATTATTTAAATAAAATATTGAAAAAAATTGCACCAAACAGTTCTACAGAAGATGTTAAAAATTTATTAGAAAAAATTTGGAAACATTTTTTTGAACCAACTAATCTTAAATTAGGAATAATGCATAAAGACAAAGATAATCATTATAAAGTTAATTTAGAAAATTTGATAATTACTAAAAACAAAAAATGGTATATTTGTAATAAATGTCATAAATTAACTTTTCTTAATGTTAAAGGAATCTGCCCAGCATATAAATGTGAAAGTAGTCTGGAAGAAGTTGATGTTGATGCTTTAGAAAAAGAAAATCATTATTATAGAATGTATCATGATTTAAAAATACAACCTTTGAGAATTGTTGAACATACAGCACAATTAGATAAAAAAGAAGCATATTCATATCAAACATTATTTAAAGATCAAAAAATAGATGTTTTAAGTTGTTCAACAACTTTTGAATTAGGTGTTGATGTTGGTGATTTAGAAACAGTATTTATGAGAAATATGCCGCCTTCATCTTCAAATTATGCTCAAAGAGCAGGACGAGCAGGACGAAGTTCTACCTCAGCTGCTTTTGCCTTAACTTTTTGTAATAAATCAAACCATGATTTTAATTATTTTGCTAAACCTACGGAAATGATTTGTGGAACTATTTTTCCACCACAATTTAAAATTGATAATGAAAAGATATGTATAAGACATCTTTATTCTTCAGTTTTTGGATTTTTCTTTAAAGAACATCCAGAATATTTTTCAACAGCACAAAATTTAATGGAAAAAGATGAAAATTTACCATCATCAGGTTATGATGAATTGTCTTGTTATTTAAAAAATGAAAAAGTTTTAGCAAAAATAAGAAATTATCTATTAAATGCTCTTCCAAAATCGTTGCATGGAAAATTTGAAATTTCTTCAAATGGTTGGGTTAATTGGTTGTTTTCAGATAAAAATGAAGAATATCCAAGTTTAAAATTAGTTCAAGATGTTTATTTAAATGAAATTAATATTTTAGAAAAAGAATTAGAAATAGCAAAAAATGAAAATAATGGAAATTTACTAGAAAGTTTTAAAAAAAGGTTAAAAACATATAGAGATGAACCAATTATTAATTTTTTAACAAAAAATAATATTTTACCAAAATATGGTTTTCCAGTTGATACAGTAAATCTTGAAATAAATAATAAAGAATTAAAAGGATTGGATTTATCACGTGATTTATCTATGGCTATTTCTGAATATGCACCAGGTTGTGAGGTCGTTGCTAATAATAAACTTGTAACATCTAGATATATAAAAAAAGTTATTAAACGAGATTGGCGTAAATATGATTATTTTGAATGTAAATTGTGTAAAAATTTAAATGTTTTTATAAATACGAATTATAAAGAATCGAATAACTTATGTAAATGTAGTCAATGTGACGAACCATTTCCAAAATCCCAAATTAAAACCTTTTTAATTCCAGAATTTGGTTTTGTTTCTGAAGAAAAAATTAAACAACCATCATTAATTAAACCAGAAAGGACTTTTAAAACTGAAGCATCATTTTTTAGTTATGGTAATCATGAATTAGATGAAAAAGAATATCTAATTGGTACTACAAAAATAAATATTGCTAGTATTGGAAATGATGGCGAGATGATTATTCTTAATAAAACTGATTTTTATGTTTGTCAAGAATGTGGTTATGCTATAGAAAAACCTAAAAAATTACTAGGCTTTCCTCTGTCATTGAATAATGAAAAACATAAAAATGAATTTGGTAAGGTTTGTAGTTGTTCGACTTTAGAAAGATATTCACTTGGTTATAAATTCAAAACTGATGTTATTAAAATTAAAATAAACAAATCATTGTTAAGCGATGAAAAACAAGATGAAGCATATTCTATTTTACAAGCTTTGATTTTAGCTTCTTGTAAGGAATTAAATATTGATAATAACGAAATAGCAGGTTGTTTACAATATAACAAAACGGATGAAAACTATAGTTATATTTTATATGATGTGACACCTGGTGGAGCTGGACACGTTAAACGTTTAAATAATGATTATACAATTCAAAATGTTTTAAAAAACGCTCTAAATTCAACTAAAAATTGTCCAAATTGTGATGAGGATTCATCTTGTTATAGTTGCTTAAGAACTTATCAAAACCAAAAAAATCACGATATTTTAAAAAGAAAGTATGTCTTTAAATACTTGGACCAAATTTTAAATGATTAATAAATTCTTATAATTTATTGCATACATAAACAATTTTCTTAACACCCCAAATTTAGGATTTCACTTTATTTTGGGGTGTTAAAACTTTAAAGAGGTCAAAAAAAATTTAAACATGCGCTTTTTGCAGTTTCTGCGCTAAACTATTTTTGAAAGGTGGTTTGTATGATATTCAAACGTAAAATATGCAATAAATTATTAGATTGGAAAAAATCTAATAGTAGTGAAGCAATAATGATAGAAGGAGCTCGTCGTATTGGTAAATCTACTATAGTTACTGAATTTGCTAAAAAAGAATACAAATCATATATTCTTATAGATTTTGCTAATGTAACGGAATCAATAAAAGATTGTTTTAATAATATGTTAAACGATCTTGATAGTTTTTTCATGATTATTTCAGGTGAATATAAAACAAAACTATATAAACGTGAATCAGTCATTATTTTTGATGAAGTGCAAAAGTTTCCAAAGGCTAGAGAGGCTATCAAATATTTAGTGGCTGATGGTCGTTATGATTATATTGAAACCGGATCACTTATTTCAATTCGTGAAAATGTAGAAAATATTATAATTCCATCAGAAGAGTACAAAATTAAAATGTATCCACTTGATTTTGAAGAGTTTTGTTGGGCTTTTGATGAAGAACAACTTATCGAATATATTAGAGATTGCTTCAATAAAAAAATACCACTTGTACAATCACAGCACAAAAAAGCTATGCTATTATTTAGACAATTCATGCTTGTTGGCGGTATACCACAAAGCATTGTAGCTTTTCTTGAAAATGATCGTGATTTTTTTGAGTGTGATAAAAGAAAAAGAGCAATTCTTAACTTATATCGTGAAGATATCATGAAGATTAAAAAGTCATATCGTTCAAAAGTATTAGCTGTTTTTGATTATATTCCAAAGTCTTTATCTAAACATGAAAAAAGATTAAAGATTAATAATGTTAATAAAGGTACCAGAGCAATTCAGTATGAAGATACTTTCTTTTGGTTAGCTAATTCGATGATTTGTAATGAATGTTTTTCTTGTGATGATCCTAATATTGGCTTTTCATTAACTGAAAATCGCTCATATGTTAAATGTTATATGGGTGATACAGGACTACTTGTTAGTCATGCTTTTGATGAAAATGAACTTTCTGATGGGGAGTTATATAAAGAAATACTTTTAGATAAGCTTTCAATTAATGAAGGAATGCTATATGAAAATACAATAGCCCAAATGCTAACAGCTAATGGTCATAAATTATATTTCTATACCCATTACAATAAGGAAAAACATCGTAATGATATTGAAATTGATTTTTTACTTTCAAACAATAGTAAACTCAAATATAAAATGTATCCAATAGAAGTCAAATCATCTTTAAAATATACAGTTACATCACTTATAAGATTCAAAGAAAAATTTGGTTCTAGAATTGGAGATAGTTATGTAATACATCCTAAAAATCTTGTTATTCGTGATGATGGTATTATTTGTCTACCAGCTTATATGACATTTTGCTTATAATATTTTACTTAAAGAAATAATGGAATGCATTCACACGTAATAATTATATAAATGAGCCTGTAAAGAGCCTGTAAAATGAGAAATAGTATTTCTAAAATTATGATAGAAAAATAAAGTTTTCAAGAAAAACAATCAAGCACTTAAAACAAAAAAGATTGTATTAAATGTGTTTTCTCTAAAAACTGGTCATTAGAATAGTTAATAAATAAATTAACCTTTCTATAAAGTTAAAACAGAGGGCTTTTTATTGTGTTTAAAGATATTTATATACAAAAACAGATTTTAGGGAAATCCGTCGAGATATAAATTTATTAAAAAGTAACTTTTTTTCTTTAAATGGATGATATTTTTATTGTATACTTTAAGCAGCAATCAAGGAGGACATTAGATTATGGATATTAGTTATGATCTAATAAATAATTATGAAGAAAATAAGGTGATTTTATATAATCCTGAATATGAATATATCAAAACACCTAAAAATAAAAATATTGAAGTTGAAGTTGTTTATGAAAATAATCATTATGTAGTTAAAAAAGTTTATTCAAAAGGAGGTAATAAGATTCCTTTAAATGGCCTTATTCTTTCTTTTCCAAATAAAATAGAACTTAAAGAAAATGATCTTATAAATATATTAAATTATGAACATAAAAACTATGTTAATGCTTTAATAACTAGTGACGGTAGACGTTTAGCTATTAATGTTTATAATAATCGTTATTATGGTAATGATATTGCTTTATTTGATCGTCAATATACTATCTTTACTTTAGTTTATCAAAATTATTATGAAATGATTATCAAACTAGATTCAAAGGTTCGAGGATATGTTATTTCAAGTATCAAACACAAAGAATTTAATAATAAAGTTTTAGGAAGAGAAATTGATAAAGGAAGTTATGTAATATTATCTAATGATAGCAATGATAAATTAACTAAAATATTAAAAGAAAATGAAGAAGTTTTTTTAGAAATACCTTTATTTAAAGAAACACAAGATATTACTTTTAAATATACTGAGTATAATCCATCACCATCTAAAAAAGAAAATTTTGATGCTACTTATTTTGCCTTTAGAGCTGCAGACACTTGTATGATTTATGATATAGATGGTTATAGTGTTGATAAGAAAACACGTTTAACAGGTACTAATCCTTGGGGCTATGAAGTGGCAGTTAATAAAGATGGTGTTATTGTTGATAGTGATATTAATGTTAAAATACCAATAGATGGTTATGTTATTAGTGGAGTTAGTGATTATTATCTTATTTTAAGAGATTATTTTAAACTTGGAGGACACATCACTTTAGATAAGAAAAACAAATTAGTTAAATATCATGATAACCATATGGAATGTCGTTTATGTCAATATGAAAAAATGAACGAATTTGTTTTAGAAGTGTTAGATAGAGTAAATAAATTATATGATTTAAATTCAGAACTAATTTATAAATATGTTAATAAATTTAAGGCCTTAAAAGAAAAATTAGAAAATAGAAAAGTCATGATTGAAAATAGTTGTGATCATGAAAGATATTATCATTTACAACGTTTTGAACATTATTATCTAAAAGCTTTAGATTATTATCATCAATTATATAAATTAAATATTGAACCATCAAGTGTTGAAGTAAGGGCCTGTTGGCATGCTCCAACTGAAAAAAGTTTAGATGAAGTTATAAAAATGTTAGAGACTTTAAAAGCTTCAAACTTTAATGAAATATTAGTTGGCTCTATTGATAAAGATGGCGTTATTTATAAATCAAAAGATTTTCCAATATGTCAAGTAGTTAAAGGTTATTTTGGACCTATTTATCAAGATGATTATTTATTATGTTTAACAACTGAAGCTAAAAAAAGAAATATCAAAGTTCAAGTATTAGTAAATAATTTCTTTATTGCTCCTTTGTTTTTAAACATCAATTATGAAAAATATTCTAAATTGTTAGCTTTAGATTATAATGGACACATTGGACAAAATAAAGAAGGAGAAATAACTTTATTTTTTGATCCAACAAATGAAGAAGCCCAAGATTTATTAATTAATATGTATCAAGAAATCTTAGAAAAATATGAAATTAATGGTTTTCAACTTGATTATATTAGATATTGTATTGGCAATGATAATTATTTAACTGCATTTGGTTATAATGAAGAAAGTGTTGAAAGATTTAAAAAAGAATATCATTATGAAGGTGATATTCATGAATTGGTTAAAGATCCTAAAATCTATAGTGATTTTTGTGATTTTAGACGAAATGGTTTAACAAAATTTGTAGCCAAAGTAAGAAATATGGTTAATAAATTCAATAATATTCAACTTACATTAGCAGTAGTTTCTGAATATGAAATTGCTTATGCAAGTAAATTACAAGATTGGACTACTTGGGCTCATCTTGGATATATTGATGGTATTTATCTAATGGCATATCATCTTGGTGATAAACCAGTTTATAAAGATTGTATTGAAGCTAGTAAATTAGTTGAAAATAAATGTTTTGTTTATGGTGGAGTGGCTCCGATTTATAATAATTCAAATATTAATATTGTCTTACCACAATTAAAAGCAACAAAAGATGCTTTTGTAGATGGATATTCTTTGTTTGCCTATCATAGTTTTCCAATCCGTCCTGATTTATATTATTATTATAATAATGATGGACCATATACAAAAGATGCTATTGTAACTTATGAAACAAAAGAATTAGTTTTACAAACTTATTGTCAAGAAGTATTAGATCGTTATGAAAGATTATATAGTCAAAATAATTATATTAGCAAAGATGAAATAATGCATTTTGTTAAACAACTTACTGATGTTAAGACAATTGATGATGTAAATCAAATAAATTATATTGCTCATCCTTATGTACGTCTTCATCTTGAAGAAATAAAAGAAAGAGTTAAAAGATATATTTCTATAAAAAATAATAAGGAATCATAAATATGAAAAAGACATTGCCTAAAAGAAGTTCAAAAGAAATTGATTTATTAGTTAAAAAACTAATGAAAAAAATGACCATTAAAGAAAAGGTGGGTCAATTATATCAAACTATATTGATTGATGATGTTATTAGTGGACCTAATGTCAATGATAATGTGACAATTAATGATTTAAAAGAAGGAAAAATAGGAAGTTTTTTAAACATAACTGATCCTTTAAAAATTTCATATTTGCAACACATAGCAGTAAATGAAACCAAAAACAAAATACCATTATTATTTATGTTTGATGTTATCCATGGTTTTAAAACAGCTTTTGTTACTCCTTTAGGTATGGCTTGTTCTTTTAGTTATGATTTGATATATAAAGCAGCCAAAATCATGGCCTATGAAGCAACTCATAGTGGTATTAATGTTACTTTTGGTCCAATGCTTGATTTGGTTAAAGATGCAAGATGGGGTCGAGTAAATGAATCTTTTGGTGAAGATCCTTATGTTGGCAGTGTTGTTGCTAAAGCTTTTGTTAGAGGCTTTCAAGGTAATAATTTATTAAATAAGAATTCTCTAGGTGCTTGTGCTAAACATTTTGTTGGTTATGGAAGTTGCAATGCTGGACGAGATTATTATTTTAATGACATATCAGATATTACTTTACATCAAGAATATTTACCAAGTTTTCATAGTGCTATTAAAAATAATGTTTTAATGGTTATGACTTCTTTTTGTGCATTAAATCATATTCCTATGACAATAAATAGTAAACTTACAGATGATTTATTAAGAAAAAAATGGCATTTTAATGGTCTTGTTATTACTGATTATGCAGCAATTTATGAATTAATAAATCACAAAGTTGCTAAAGATGAAAAAGAAGCAACTAAAAAAGCAATTGAATCTAAAATTGATATTGATATGGCTTCGGGATGTTATTTAAAATATTTAGAAAATTTAGCTTTAGAAAATAAAAAATATTTAAAATTAGTAAACGATGCATGTTACAAAGTCTTAAAAACAAAATATCAAATGGGTTTATTTGATGATCCATATAAAAATATTTATTCAAATTATCAAAAATATTTTTTAACTAATAAAGCCATTAATCTTTCATATCAAATGGCGTTATCATCGATTGTTTGTTTAAAAAATGATAATAATTTTTTACCTATTTTAAAAAATAGTAATATTGCTATTTTGGGGCATTTTGCTAAAAATAATAGAATAACAGGTCCATGGAAAGGTTGTTGTGATGTTAAAGATAATATAACAATTTATGATGCTTTTAAAAATGATTTTGATTTTAAAATTATAGATTTAAATGATGATTTAGAAAGTGCTAGTAAAAGTGATTATTGTATTGTGTGTTTAGGTGAAGAAGATGATGAATCTGGAGAAGCTGGATCTAAAGCCGATATATCATTTCCTAATGATCAACTTGAATATTTAAAAAAGATATATCAAGTTAATCACAATATTATTTTGGTAGTTTTAGCTGGACGACCTTTAATTTTAAATGAATGCTTACCTTATTGCCAAAGTTTATTATTTAGTTTTTATTTAGGTAATCAAGGAAGTGTAGCTTTAAAAGATATTATAAAAGGGAAATATTCGCCAACAGGAAAACTTTCTATTAGTTTTCCAAGAAGCGTTGGACAACTTCCTATATCTTATATTTCTTATCCGACAGGACGCCCAATAACTAAAGAAACTCAAAATGAAAGATATCGTAGTCGCTATCTTGATTGTGACAATGAACCATTATTTAAATTTACTTATGGATTATCATATAATAAATATGAATATTTTGATTTTAAATTATCAAAAAGTGTTTTAGTTAATAAAAAAGATAATATTGAAATTAATTTTAAAATTAAAAATTTAGGAAAATATGATAGTGATGAAATAGCATTTTTATTTGTTGAAAGTTTAGTACATGACATAACTCGTCCAACAAATGAACTTAAATATTTTCAAAGAATAACTATTAAAACAAATGAAACAAAAAATGTTTGTTTTAAAATTAATGAAAAAATGCTTAGATATTATAATAAAGAATTAGAAAATGTTGCTTTAGATGGAGATTATTTAATTAAAATTGGTTCTAATTTGGATAATTTAACAACATTAAAAATAAGTTATCGTGGTAAATAATTGAAAAAATATTAAAATAGAATATTATTTATTTGTCATAATAACATTTATCATGTTATAATCTAGTAGTTTTATGGGAGTAGCATATGGCAAAAAGTAAAAAAATCTTCACAATAATATTTCTTATCTTTTTTGTAGGTATTTTAATTTATGTTGGAATAGATCTTATTAATCCTATTAAAGAAGCTATCAAAAATAAAGACCTTTTACCAGTTGAAGAACGCTTTGTTGAATATGGTATTTATAAATATTTATTTATTGCCATTTGTCAAGCAGCATGTTTAGTGGCTGCTATTGTTCCTACTGAATTTATTCAAATAATTGCAGGATTTAGTTGTGGCTTATTGAATGGCTTTTTAATTTGTATGGTAGGAATCTTTTTAGGTAATCTTATTATTTTTATTCTTTGCCGTAAAGTAAATGGATTTAAACAAGAAAAAAACATTAAAATAGTTGAAAATGGTAAAGTTAATAAAACGTTTCTTTTAGCTTTATCTTTTTATTTTATACCTGGTATTTCTTATGGTAGTGCAGCAATTTATGCTGCTAATACTAAAATGAATTTTTTAAAATATATATTGTTAACCACTTTAGGTGCTATACCTGCTGTTGCTAGTTGCACATTATTTGGCAAGATTGCTATTAATGAAAAATTTTTAGGATTTACTATTTGGTTTTCATTTTATTGCCTTATTTTGATGATTTGTTTTTCAAATAAAAACAAAATCAAAAAACATTTAGCAAATACTAGTTTAAGATTTTTTATTTTATGGATGGCCATGTTATTTGTATGTTTTGTTTTTTCAACTTATTTTGCTTTTAGTAAACATTATTTAGAATTATTTATTTCTTTAGGAATTTTTGCTTTTTTATTACTTTTATATTTAGCTTTAAAAAAATTATTTTATAAATATTTTTTACATTTAAGAAAAAAATATGATATCAAATATTTTCAAAAATATGTTTATGCTAAAAAAAGCCCTATATATAGAATTTTAGCTTGGTTTACTCGAACATTTTATTTTCCATTAAATAATATTAAATTTGACAAGAAAAATATTCCTAATGTAGAAGGACCAGCAATTATATTATTTAATCATCCATCAGCTTATGATTTTATACATACACTAGTTCCTCTATATCCAAAACAAGTTAATTTTGTAGTAGCATATTATTATTTTTGTAATTATTATCTTGGTCGTTTTATGAAAAAAATGGGAAATTTTCCAAAATATTTATATCAACCAGATGTTTCAGCTATGAAAAATATTATTAGAGTTATTAATAATAAAGGAATTTTAGCTATTGCTCCTGAAGGTCGATTATCACCACATGGAACTTTAGAAAAGATAATTCCCTCAACAGCCAATATGCTTAAAAAATTTGCTATTCCTGTATATCAATGTCATATTGATGGTGCTTATTTTACTCATCCAAAATGGGCTAAAAAGAAAAAGAAAGGACGTATTGATATTTCTTTTAAACAAATATTTACTAAAGAAAGTTTAAAAGAATTAAGTGTCAAAGAAATTTATCAAATTTTAGAAAAAGAAGGAAGTTATGATGATTATCAATGGATTTCTAAAACAAATGTAGCTTTTAAAGGTAAAAAATTTATAGAAGGCTTAGAAGATATTTTATATATTTGTCCTGTTTGTCATCAAGAATACACTTATAAAGCTAAAAAAGATACAATGATATGTAATTGTTGTCAAACTAAAGTAACATTAAATCCTTATTACCAATTAATATCTGATAATAAACAAATTCCTAATACAATAACTAAATGGTATGAGTATCAAAAAGAAATTGAAAAAGAAAATATTAAAGATGACAATTATAAGTTACAATGTCATGCCATATTAAAAATGCCTGATGAATTAGGAAGAGGTTTTGCTACTAAAGGTGATGGAATGGTTACTTTGACTAAATATGGTCTTAGTTATGATGGTATTATTGATAATGTCAACGTTCATAAATTTTTTGAAATAAAATCAATTCCAGCTATTTTGTTTGGTGTTAGAATTGATTTTGAAATTTATCATGATAATACTTTATATTATTTTGTCCCAGATAATATTAAAGAATGTGTTAAATGGTCTATTGTGGGTGAATTAATGTATTATAAATATATAGAAGAAAATGATATAGATGAATGCGGGTGATAGTTATATGAATGAAGATAAAATATTAAAAATTAATAAAAGATCTTTTATTACCGTTTGCATTATTTTATTATTTGTAATGTTAGTATCTTATATTTTAACTTTTTTTATTCAACATGGACAATTTGTTGATAATGATGTTAATAAATATCAAACTATAGAAGGTAATGGTTTACCATTTTATAAATTTCTTTTATCGCCTATTTTAGTGTTAGGGAGTAGTTCTAGTTTAACTATTATTGTTATTTCTTTATTTCTTTTAATTTTAGGTGGTTCATTTAATGTCATTGATAAAACTGGTGGCATTAATGCTATTATTGGTTATTTAATAAACAAATTTAAAAGCAAAAGATATATTTTGATATTGATAATAACATTGTTTTTTATGTTATTTGGTTCTTTATTTGGTATTTTTGAAGAATCAGTCACTTTATTACCAATTATTATTATTTTATCCTTAGGCATGGGGTGGGATACTTTTACTGGAATAGCTATGTGTTTGATGGCTGCTGGTTTTGGTTTTTCTTCAGCTATTACCAATCCTTTTTCTGTAGGGCTTGCTTCTAAAGAAATGGAAATCAATTTACTTGATGGCATTTGGTTTAGAATATTAATTTTTATAATTATGTATGCTATCTTATGTTTATTTATTATTTTACATGTTAAAAAAATTGAGAAAAATCCACAAGCTTCTGTGACATATGAAAGTGATGAAGAAAAAAGAAAACATTTAAATTTAGTAAATACATTTGAAAAAGTAGATAAAAAAGTTTTGAAAGTTTATTCTTGTTATTTCTTATTTGTATTAGCTGTAATTATCATTTCATCTGCTTTACCTATAGTTCAAGAATTAGGAATTTCCATTCCTATTATTGCCGTTTCTTTTTTAATTGGAATTATTATTGTTTGCCTTATTTTGCATTATAGTCCTAAAGAATTTTTAAAAATATTCTTTTCTGGTTTACTTGCTATTGCACCGGCAATTATTATGATTTTACTTGCTAGTAGTATTAAATATATATTGGATGAGGGCAACATTATGCCTACGATTATTTATAAATTAATAGAAATGCTAAAAAGCAGTTCTCCAATTGTTGGTATTTTATTTATTTATGGCATTATATTGTTAATTCAATTCTTTATTGGTTCAGCTAGTGCTAAAGTAATTTTAATTATTCCAGTGATTGCTGTTTTAGCAGATCATATTGGCATTAGTCGAAATATCGCATTATTAGCATTTGTGTTTGGTGATGGCTTTACAGATTTGATATATCCTACTAATCCTGTTTTACTTATTTCTTTAGGAATGTCATCATTTAGTTATGTCAAATGGTTTAAAAAGACAATTCTATTACAACTTATTGTTTTGTTAGTAACTATATTATTACTAATTGTTGGTTATTATTTACATTATTAAAAAAAGGAACTCATTTGAAGTCCCTTTTTAAATCATAGAAACACCTAAAAATGCTAATATAATCCAAATTATAAAATAACAAAGAAAAACAACAGCAGAACAAATAACACTTATTAAAGCACCTTTGCCACAAGATTTTGCTTTTAATGGCATTGTATCTTTCCAAATTAAATATAGGATAAGACCTACTGTTGGGAAAAAGAAACATAATATGGCAAAACCTGCACTTGGAGCATCAATTTCTGTATTACTTTTTTGAGTATATGTATTATTTATATTATTTTGATTGTTATCAATTTTACTTCCACAATAAGGACAAAAAGAATCATTATCATCCATTCTACCACCACAATTTTGACAATATTTCATTTTATGATTTCCTCATTTCTTTCATATTATTAATTTTAGTTTTTGTATAAAACAATTCATAAATTAATTTTTGAGTTAAAATACTAATACCAAAGCCAAACATCATTCCTGTTATAAATCTTTTAATATTATTGCTTTCTATATCGAAAACATATTGTCTAACGCCATCAATAATCATTGGTAATAATAAGATTATTATAATTAACAATAGATAAATAAATTTTGTGTTTTGTATTTTTAAACGATATTTATGATTAATCATTAACAAAAATCCTAATGCAAAAAATAAAATCATACCGCAACAACGCCAACAAAGAATAAAAACAAAATTTCCAATATGTGGTGCTCTTTCAACTTGAAAATTGCATAAAGGAACTTTTCCAATTAAATCAAAAGAAAAATGATATGTTGAATTTGGTATTACAAAATATAATAGTAGAACTCCAATTTGTAATATTATGCCACAGAAAATAATGGTTATTATTATTTTTGATTTTTTATCCAAACGTGAAACCCACAATTATTGCGTAGCAAATAGATAACAATATATTTAAAATGACACTAACTAAAGCAGGAATTCCACATGATTTTGCTTTTAATGGTAAAGTATTGCGCCAAGTGATGAATAAAACTAAACCAACAATAGGAAAGAAAAAAGATAAAATTCCAAAGCCAACACTTGGAGCATCATGTTCTTGCTGAACATTTTGGTATTGATAAGTGTTATTATTATTTATTTGATCATTTACACTATTTCCACATCTTGGACAAAATGATGCATTTGGATTTAATTTTTCACCACAAAATCTACAATAATTAATTTGTTCATATTGAAAATTATCTTTTGTTACATCTATAACATCATCTTCAAGTTCTTGACCACAATTAGGGCAAAATTTAATATTTTCTTCAAATTGTTGTCCACAATATCTACATTTTTTCATAAGCATAATCTCCTTGCTTTACAAATAAAATTTTATCACATATAAACGACAAATAAAAGTGGAAAAGTTACATGTTAAATAATTTTAAATATATTTACAAAAAGGTTGTTAAAATTCATTGATGATATCGGTCTTTAATGCAATAAACGGATTTAAATTGG
>CANQTM010000028.1 GCA_947626825.1 uncultured Bacilli bacterium
AACGCACGAAAAAATTCACACTTTAATCTTTTAGATTAACTTGTGAATTTTGATAGTATATCTACGGAAGTCAGGTTTTATAAAGAAAAAATGACTTATTTAACTATTATGTAGTAATTATAAGTCATTTTTTTATTTTTTTATGAAAATTATTTATTTATTCTTCATAACCATTTGGGTTTTTTTGTTGCCAATTCCAAGCATCTTTAGCCATATCTTCAATTGAATATTTGGCCTTAAATCCAAGTTCTTTATATGCCTTAGTAGGGTCAGCATAACATGTAGCAATGTCGCCAACTCTTCTTTCTACAACTTTATATGGTATTTCGTGACCAACAATTTTATCAAAAGCTCTAACAACTTCCATCACTGAATTACCTTTTCCAGTTCCCAAATTATAAATAACTAAACCACAATTTGTAACTAATTTATTTAAAGCTAAAACATGTCCATAAGCTAAATCACAAATATGAATATAGTCTCTAACACCTGTACCATCAATGGTATCATAATCATTACCAGTAACTTTTAAATATGGTCTTTTTCCAATTGCTACTTGAGTAACATATGGTACTAAATTATTAGGAATTCCATTAGGGTCTTCACCTATTAAACCAGATGGATGGGCACCAACTGGATTGAAATATCTAAGAATAGCAACATTTAATGTATTATCAACTTTACAAATATCCATAAGAATTTTTTCAATAAAATATTTTGTTGTTCCATATGGATTAGTAGTATTACCAATAGGATCATCTTCAGTTATTGGTAATTTTAAAGGATTACCATAAACAGTAGCACTAGAAGAAAATACTAAATTTCTAACATTATATTCTTTCATTAAACGAACTAATGTAAAAGTAGAATCTATATTATTTTGATAATATTTTAACGGAACAGAAATAGATTCAGGAACGCATTTTAAACCAGCAAAATGAATAATACCATCAATATGGTTTTCTTCAAAAACTATTTTAGATTCTTCATAATTTGTTAAATCAATTCTATAAAATTTAACTTTTTTACCAGTAATTAATTCAACTCTTCTAATAGCTTCATATTTTGAATTAAGCAAATTATCAACACAAATAACTTCATGACCTGCATTTAAAAGTTCTACACATGTATGAGAACCAATATACCCCGCTCCACCTGCTACTAAAATATTCATAGAAATTATTCCTCCTAATATGCTTTATATTATACATTGTATTTTTAAAAAATGCCATAATTACTATATTTTTTTTAACTTTTTTCAAATAATCAAGAAACTTGATTTTTTTGAAGAAGATTTTTAAAAATTTTTCTAGCAATATTATAAAAATTATTTTATAATATAATAGTTAAGCAAGAGGTGTTAATATGTCAAAAGAGTTATTTGATAAAATCGTTAATCATGTTAAGGTTCAAGGTTTTGTTTATTCCGGCAGTGAAATATATGGTGGATTGGCAAACAGTTGGGATTATGGGCCTTTAGGCGTTGAAATGAAAAACAACATCAAAAAAGCTTGGTGGAAAAAATTTGTTAGTGAATCTAAATATAATGTTGGTTTGGATTCATCAATAATTTTAAATCCAAAAGTTTGGGAAGCTTCTGGACATGTGGCAACTTTTTCTGATCCATTAATTGATTGCAAATATTGTAAATCAAGATATAGAGCTGATAAATTAATTGAAGAATATAATCCTGAAATTAAAGCATCAACAATGTCAAATTCTGAATTAGAAAAATTTATTAGTACAAATATTCCTTGTCCTAAATGTAATCACAAAGAATATACAACTATAAGAAATTTTCAATTAATGTTTAAAACATCAATTGGTGTTGTTGAAGATCAAAAATCGCTTGCTTATCTAAGGCCTGAAACTGCTCAAGGTATTTTTATTAATTTTAAAAATGTCCAAAGAAGTTCAAGGAAAAAAATACCTTTTGGAATTGGACAAATTGGTAAAGCTTTTAGAAATGAAATAACTCCTGGAAATTTCATTTTTAGAACCCGTGAATTTGAACAAATGGAACTTGAATTTTTCTGCAAGCCTGGAACTGATTTATCTTGGTATGATTATTGGAAAAATTATTGTATGCAATTTTTGTATGATTTGCATATTCAAAAAGACAATTTAAAATTTATAGAATATGAAAAAACAGAATTAGCACATTATGCAAAGGCTACATGTGATATTTTATATAATTTTCCATTTTCAGATACATTTGAAGAACTTTGGGGTATTGCCGCAAGAACTGATTATGATTTATCACGTCATCAAGAATATTCAGGAGAAAATATGCAATATCTTGACCCTGAAACAAATGAAAAATATACACCATATGTTATTGAGCCATCTGTTGGTGTAGATAGATTAATGCTAGCTTTACTATGTGATGCATATGATGAAGAAATCATCAATGAAAAAGATACACGTATTGTTATGCATTTACATCCATTCATTGCTCCATATAGTGTCGCTATTTTTCCATTATCTAAAGCATTATCTAATAAAGCAAATGCCATTTATGATATGCTTTGTAAACATTTTAGTTGTGATTATGATGAAGCTGGTTCAATTGGAAAAAGATATCGTCGAGAAGATGCTATTGGAACACCATATTGTATAACTGTTGATTTTGATACAGAAAATGATGAATCTGTAACAATTAGAGATCGTGACACAATGCAACAACAAAGAATTAAAATTACTGATTTAATTTCATTTTTAAATGACAAAATCAAATTATAATGAGGTAATTGATGAACAATAATTTTACAAATAATAAAATTAACGAAATAAGACAACAAGCTGATATTGTTGATATTATTGGCAAATATATAAATGTCATACGAAAAGGGAAAAATTATGTTGCTGTTTGTCCTTTCCATGATGATACAAATCCATCTTTATCAATAAGCAAAGACAAACAAATATTTAAATGCTTTGTATGTAATGAAAATGGAAATGTTTTTTCATTTGTTCAAAAATATAAAAAAATACCTTTTCTTAATGCAGTTAAAGAAGTCGCAGACTATGTAGGAATTGATTTTCAATTAACTAATTCCTCTACTTCAGTTGACCATACTACAATAAAAAATAAAACATTGTACGATATTGTTAAAGATACTATGCAATTTTATAAAATATCTTTGGCTTCTTCTGCTGAAGTAAATGATTATTGTACAAAACGATCATTAACACCTAAAATTTTAGATGAATTTAATATTGGTTTTTCTCCTGATAGTAATAAATTAATTAAATTTTTATTAGCAAAGGGTTATAAAAAAGAAGATATTTTTAAATCAGGTGTTGCCATTGAACATAATGGTGAATTATATGATCGATTTGCAAATCGACTTATGTTTCCTATAACTGATTTAAATGGCAATGTAGTGGCTTTTTCAGGGAGAATTATAAATAAAAGTGATGCTGCAAAATATGTTAATTCCCCAGAAAGTGAAATTTTTATTAAAGGTAATACATTATATAACTATGCTTTGGCACTACCATATATTAAAAAAGAAAAGAAAATTTACATTTGTGAAGGTTTCATGGATTGTATTGCTTTACATCGTGTTGGTATATTAAATTGTATTGCTTTAATGGGTACTGCTTTTACTAAAGAACATTTAAAAATATTTAATAATTTAAAAGCAGAAATTATTTTAACTTTAGATGGCGATAATCCAGGTAACATAAATGCCAATAAATTAGCCAATGAATTATTAAGCATTGGATTAAATGTTAAAGTGGTATTTTCATATAATGATGTCAAAGATCTTGATGAATTTTATGTAAAATATGGTGATTTGGCTTTAGTAAAGCATTTACAAAATAATGCTATGGATGCTTTTGACTTTAATTTCTATCTAGCAAACAAATTAAAAACATTAGAAAATAATGAAGATAAAAAAGCTTTTTTAAGAAAAATGTGTCAAATTATTGCTAAAATGGATAATGAAGATAAAGACATATATATTAATAAAATTCATGATCAATTAGGTTTCTCTTTAACAACAATAAAGGCTGCTGTTGATGCATTTAAAACAAAAGAAAAAATACCAATTATAAAAGAAGTTAAAGAATATCAAAAAATAAATAAATATCAAGATTTACAAATTCGACTTTTGATTCAAATGTTAGATTCAAAAGAGGCTATTGAAATATTTATAGATAATTTAGTATACTTAGAAGATGATGCTTATCGTAAAATTGCCTTTATGATTAGTGAATATTATAAAGAAAATAAAGATAATTTTGATTTGAATTGCTTAGTGGCTGATTTATTTACTAAAGTATCTACTGATTTCAATGATGATATAAAATTAAAAGATGCTTTAAATTTGATTGATAAAAATAAAGATAAATATCCTCAATATAATAAAGAATCATTCAAAGATTTAATTTATGAAATAACTGAAATTATTCCATTAGAAAAAAAACTAAAAAAAATTTCTGATGAAATTAAATTTGCAGATAGTATTGAAAAGAAAACAGATTATATTAATCAATCAATTGCAATAAAGAGACAATTAGATGAAAAAATTAAAAAGAAAAATGGGAGGTAATTATGGAAAACAACAAATTATTATTTGAAAATGCAGATCAAATTAAAGATTATTTTATCAATTTAATCAAAAGCGGGAAAAAGGTTGACGATGATGAAATAATAAAAGTTTGTCGTGAAAATAATGTCGAAGATGATGATATGGCAGATTTAATTGATGCAATAATAGCTATTCAAGATATTGATTTTACAGGCGATGAAAATATAAATGAAGATATGCTTTTAGATGATGAGCTTTCATTTACTCCAGAAGATGATGAATTGTTATCAACAAGTGATGAAGAATTAGAAGATTTTTCTAAAATAGATTTAGATAGCAATACTAAAATTAACGATCCTGTTAAAATGTATTTAAAAGAGATTGGTAAAGTTCAATTATTAGGTGATCGTGAAATTGAATTAGCTAAAAGAACAAAAGAAGGCGATGTTGATGCAAAAAATGAATTAATATCTGCCAATTTACGTTTAGTTGTTTCCATTGCTAAGCACTTTCTTGGCCGTGGTTTATCATTTCTTGATTTAATCCAAGAAGGAAATATTGGATTAATTAAAGCTGTAGAAAAATTTGATTACACAAAAGGATTTAAATTTTCAACATATGCAACATGGTGGATTAAACAAGCTATTACACGTGCTATTGCTGACCAAGCTAGAACAATAAGAATACCAGTTCATATGGTTGAAACTATCAATAAAATGACTAGAATTCAAAGACAATTGACACAAGAATTAGGAAGAGAACCAACTGCTGAAGAAATCGCTGAAAAAATGGATGATGATATTACTCCAGAAAGAGTTAGACAAATTCAAAGAATAAATCTTGAGCCTGTTTCATTAGAAACACCAATTGGCGAAGAAGATGATTCACATCTTGGTGATTTTATTGAAGATAAGGAGGTTATCACTCCAAACGCTTATGCAAGTAATGAATTATTGAAAAACGAATTGCAAGAAATATTAAATGAATTAACTCCACGAGAAGCCAAAGTATTAAGACTTCGTTATGGACTTGATGATAATCATCCTCGTACATTAGAAGAAGTAGGACGTGAATTTAATGTTACAAGAGAAAGAATAAGACAAATTGAAGCTAAGGCTTTAAGAAAACTAAGACATCCTTCACGTTCAAAAAAATTAGGTGATTATCGCGAACATTAATTTACATAAAAAAATGAATATTGATAATCGAATCAAAGATATTGCAAATCTAATACCTAAATGTCATAGCATTGCTGATATTGGAACTGATCATGCCTATTTACCTATATATTTAATGCAAAATTATATTTGTGAAATAGCATATGCATGTGATGTAGCAAATGGTCCATTAAACGTAGCCAAAAAAAATATTGCTAAATATAATTTAAATAATAAAATAATTCCTATATTATCTAACGGACTTAATAATGTTCCTATAGTTGATGTAGTTATAATGGCTGGTATGGGTGGGCAATTAATAATTGATATTTTAAAAAATAATTCCAAAAAATATCAAACATTTATTTTACAACCTAATAACAATATTGATACTTTAAGAAAATATTTGTGTACAAATAATTATGCAATTATTGACGAAGTTGTTTCAAATGTAAATAAAAAATATTATGAAATATTAGTTGTTATTAATCAAAAACAAAATTTAACTTCAAAAGAAA
This sequence comes from uncultured Bacilli bacterium, assembly GCA_947626825.1. Lineage (GTDB taxonomy): Bacteria > Bacillota_I > Bacilli_A > RFN20 > CAG-631 > CAKPXW01. The sequence continues at coordinate 6,217 of CANQTM010000028.1, forward strand.
TAACATATGGTCCTATTAATTTAATAAAAAAAAGTCCTAATTTTATAAATAAATGGGTAAAAATTTTAATTCAATATTGCACAATCCTTGATAATTTTCGAGGTTCTAAACAAGAATATCAACGAATAATTGATAAAATTGATGAAATCAGAGAAATTTTACAATAATGAAAAAAGAGTCAGTTCATAATGACTCTTTTTATTATGTTTTTAAAATAAATATTTTTAACCTTTTAAACCGTATTTCTTATTAAATTTATCAATAGCACCTGCAGCTTGAGCAAATCTTTGTTTGCCTGTATAGAATGGATGACAATTTGAACAAGAATCTACAGTAATATTTTCTTTTACTGAACCAGTTTCAAATTCACTTCCACATGTTGTACAACGAATTACAACTCTATTATACTTTGGATGAATATTTTTTTTCATAAGTTTCTCTCCTTTCGCCTAAAGTTTCAATTGAACCTTAAGTAAGTTAAGTTCGCTCTATATCTTAACACAAATAAAATAATTAAACAAGTAATAAATTATTTTTTGTTAGCATTTGTTAAAGCTTCAGCAACAGCAACGGCAGTAGCAACTGTAGCACCAACCATTGGATTATTACCCATACCAATTAAGCCCATCATTTCAACATGAGCAGGAACTGATGATGAACCTGCAAATTGAGCATCTGAATGCATTCTACCCATTGTATCAGTCATACCATATGATGCTGGACCAGCAGCCATATTATCTGGATGTAATGTTCTACCTGTTCCACCACCTGAAGCAACTGAAAAATATTTTTTACCTTTTTCAACACATTCTTTTTTATATGTTCCAGCAACTGGATGTTGGAATCTTGTTGGATTAGTTGAATTACCAGTAATTGAAACATCAACATTTTCATGCCACATTATTTTGACACCTTCACGAACATCATCGGCACCATAGCATCTAACCTTTGCTCTATCACCTGTAGAATATGGAGTTTCACTTAAAATTTCTAATTCACCAGTGAAATAATCAAATTTTGTTTCTACATATGTGAAGCCATTTATTCTTGAAATAATTTTAGCGGCATCTTTCCCTAAACCATTTAAAATAACTTTTAATGGTTCTTTACGTACTCTATTAGCTTTTAAAGCAATACCAATCGCACCTTCTGCAGCAGCAAATGATTCATGACCTGCTAAGAAACAAAAACATTTAGTTTCATCAGATAATAGCATAGCGCCTAAATTACCATGTCCTAAACCTACTTTACGATCATCAGCAACAGAACCTGGAATACAAAAAGATTGTAATCCAACGCCAATCCATTTTGATGCTTCAGCGGCACTTTTAGCTTTATTTTTTAAAGCTAATGCAGCACCAACAGTATAAGCCCAACATGCATTCTCAAAACAAATTGGTTGAATACCTTTAACTAAATTATAAACATCAAGGCCATAAGATTTACATAAAGCTTCAGCTTCTTCGATTGAAGCAATGCCATTTTCATTTAAGCATTTATTAATTTGATTAATACGTCTTTCATAACTTTCAAATAATGCCATTTTATATATCCTCCTTATTCTTTACGAGGATCAATAACTTTAGCAGCTTCAGCAAATCTTCCGTATTGACCTCTTGCTTTAACTAATGCTTCTTCAGCATTCATACCTGATTTAACAAATTCCATAAATTTACCCATGCTTAAATATTGATAACCAATAATTTCATTATTAGCATCTAAAGCAATTTTTTCAATATAACCTTCAGTAAGTTCAAGATATCTAGGGCCTTTATCAAGAGTTGAATAAATAGTACCAACTTGACTTCTTAATCCTTTACCTAAATCTTCAAGTCCTGCGCCAATAGCAAGTCCACCTTCTGAAAAAGCAGATTGAGATCTACCATAACATATTTGTAAGAAAAGTTCTCTCATTGCTGTATTTATAGCATCACAAACTAAATCAGTATTAACTGCTTCTAAAACTGTTCTACCAACTAGTGCTTCACCAGCCATTGCTGCAGAATGTGTCATACCAGAACATCCTATTGTTTCAATTAATGCTTCTTGAATAATACCATCTTTAATGTTTAAAGAAAGTTTACAAGCACCTTGTTGAGGAGCACACCAGCCAATACCATGTGTAAAACCACTAATATCTTTAATTTCTTTTGAATAAACCCATTTACCTTCTTCAGGAATTGGAGCACAGCCATGATGAGCACCACAAGTAACTTTGCACATATTTTTTACTTGATTTGTATATTCCATTAAATTTTCCTCCTAAAACGTACAGGAAGATTATAGCATAATTTTTAGCATAAAACATTGTTTTTTTATAAAAATTTCTAATTTCAATTTAAAAAGTATTAAATTATAATAATAAATACAAACTATAAGGCTCTTATGCTATCAACAGGTTTTCTTTTAGCAATGCTATAAACAGGTATAAATGTTGCTATAAAAGCTACAAAAAGTGAAATGAAAAGTAATAATAATGTTGATGGTACACCAAAAACTAATAAACTAATGTTTTCAATGCCTTCACCAACAATTGAATTAATAATATTACAACTTAATAAACTTCCTATAAATGAAAGAACAAAACATATGCTTACAATAACTAAAGATTCGCTAATAAATATTTTAAAAACATCTGCACCTCTTGCACCAACAGCTCTTAAAATACCAATTTCTTTTTGCTTATTAGCAATTGAAATTGAAATAAAATTAGACAATAATAGAGTAGAAAATAATGCTAAAATAATACCTAAAACAAGAAAAATTTTCCAACATATGTTAACAAGTTCATCTAAAACATCAATTGCTTCAATAATATATGAATTAATAACTAAAACACTATCATCTTCATTTGTTTTCATAGATTTATTTACTATAGAAGATATATCGAATTTTGATAAATCTTTAATAAAAATACCATTAATGTAACCTTCATAATTAATTTGATATTTTGTATCTAACGAATCATTATCACTAATATAGTTTACAAATTTTTTATCAAGAAAAAATATTGGTCTATCTTCAAAAACAAATCCTGCAACATTAAACTTATCTTCCATTTCATCATAATAAATGCCTAAGTTCATTGAATAATCGTTAAATATTTTAGCAATTAAATTATTATTATTTAAAAAATTATAAACATCTTTATAATATTCTATTCTTTCATTTTTACTTAATGTTTTTAAATTATCATCAATACCATTTTCAAAAATTGATAATCTATTATCAATAGATTCATTAAATTCTTGATACAAATTATTTTCTTTACCTAATGAATCAAAATAATTTCTTATTAATGTGCTCATTAAAGGAACACTTAAAAATATATCTTCTTTTACATTATTATCAATTTTTTCACCTAATAAATTATATAAATCACGATAATCTTTGTATGTAACATAATCAGCCTCACATGATAATGTTAAATCTTGATTGTTTGATTTTTCAATATCAAAATTATCATAACCATAACTATAAGGACTATAAATAACACTATAAAGATTTAAATCAATAAAATTATCAAGATTATTTTGATAAAAAGTATCATTTACTAAAATTAATGTGTAAATGTTATTTTCTATTTCTTTTTCCCATAATGATATTAAATCTAAATTTTCAATTTCTTCATAATTAGTTTTAATATTTTTGATTTTATTATATTTTTTATCAAATAATTTTTCAGTTAAAACATCATAAATTCCAGAAATTGTAAATTCTTTATTTGTTGAAACATTAAATGAAACTTTTTGACCAATAAGATCCTCATAACTATTTATTGATATACGATTTTCAGCATAACTTAAACCTTCTTGTTTAAATGTTTCATAAGCATATGTTGATATCATAATTTCATTGTCATTATTAGGATAATGTCCAGCAACAATATTTTTCCTTAAAGAATTATTTCCATCAACATAAGCAAAGCCTATTATTTCATTTAAATAAAAAGATCCATCAAAATAATTTGGCAAATTACTATAAGAAATATTTTGTTTATAATAAGAATGACTTAAAGGATAATCTTTTTGAAAATTAAAAAATGGAATTGTCTCATTATCATATTCATCTTGAATAGATAAAACATCATCATTACTAAAGGTTGTAGAACGAATGTTTTCTATACCGCTATCATCAAAAATATAATAAGTAGAATTATAACCTTTAGAAATCATCAAATATGGCTCATTTAGATTAGATAAATTTTTTATAGCTACTGAACCTTTGTTATAAAATGTCATTGTTGAAACAATTCCTAACAATATAAAAGCAACCATAGAAAGGGAAATTGTAAATGTTAATCTTATTGGTTTAATATGCATACTACTAACACCAATTTTAAAAGCATGATGCCATGGTAATTTTGAAGTTATAAATTTAGCATCTTCTTTAGAATATTCTTTATTTTTTATAGTAGATTCATCTGTATTAATGAAACTTTCTTTAATATTTGAATCATTAATTTTAGAAACTTCTTTAAATTTTTTAAGATCATTTTGTTGATTTGAAATAATAATTTCATTTTTAGAATTCATTAAAAAATTATTAATTTCCTTTAAATCTTTTTCATTTAAAAGTTGACCTTGTTTTATAGAAATTGTATTAGAGTCAATGATAGTTAAATTACCAACATTGCAAATTTTTGAATATGTTTTAGTTTTATCAACGATAACTTTTCCATCTTTTAATTCTATAATTCTATCGCCATAAAATTCAGCAAATTCTTGATCATGAGAAACAACAATAACTAATTTGTTTTTTGATAATTTTTTTAAAGTTTCTAAAACTTGTTTACCAGTATTAGAATCTAAAGCACCAGTTGGTTCATCAGCCATTATTATTTCTGGTTCTTTTACTAATGCTCTAGCAATAGCTATTCTTTGTTTTTGGCCTCCAGATAAAGTATTTGGTTTTCTATTAGCAAATTCTTCTAATTCAACATCTTGTAAAATCTTTTTAATTTTATTTTTATCTTTTGGTCTGCCTTGTAATTCTAAAGCCAAAGCAATATTATCCTCAACTGAAAATTCATTTAAAATATTATATTCTTGAAAAACAAAGCCAACATAAGTGTTTCGATAACTGTCAAAATCACTATTTGTAAATGTTTTTGAACTACGACCTTTAATAATTATTTCACCACTATCAGCACTATCAAGACCACCACATAAATTTAATAATGTTGATTTACCACTACCTGATTTACCAAGTAAAAACACCATTCCAGTATCAGGAAATTTAATAGAGACATTATCAAGAGCTTTTGTTATAACATTATTTTTTGTTTTATATGTTTTAGTTAAATTTCTAATTTCTAACATTATTATCGACAAACCTTTCTATAAATTCATTATATCACTTATCCATTAATAAACAAATTAAAATAAATGATACATTAATATAATAACTTTTCTAAATAAATTAAATTTTTATCTAATTATCTATTTAGATAATTATATTAATTTAATATTTTATGACTACCATTTTAAAAAACTGTGAATCAAAAAACTAAATTTATTCACAGTTCTATGGCTATCTAATTAATTTTATAAACATTCTTTTAATCTTTGCTTATAAATAAGTGGAATTTTTGAAGAGTTAATGACATGGACAAATTCTTTAATAGTTTTTGCTTGCATTAATTTGTCAAATAAAGCAACTCTATCTTCATTTTTTCCTTCAAAATATGTTACAGAATCTTTAGCTTGCATTTTTAGTAATGTAAGTTTATCCATTGGATTATATGAAATATTAATTTCCACATTCTTATTTACATCAATATTTTTAATAATTATTTCTATAAATGGATGTTTTCTTATTTGATATTTATAATTACAAGTGATTTTACCATCAAAAATATTTCTAAAACGAATTTTCATTTCTCGTTTATTTGGTATTGCACCATTATTATTAAATGAAATAATTAAATTTTGATTATTATTTTTATTTGTGGTTACAAAATTAGTATTACTTAAATCATTTAATTCATTATCTTCATATAAAATGTATTGTCCATTGCCATTAAAAACATCAACTAATAATGATTTTGGATTAGCAATGCTATTACCAGTTTTATCATTTGACAAAATAAAGATGCCACCTTCTTTAGCAAATACTGGAATTGAATCTAAAGTTCTTACCATAGTAATTACTTTACCACCTTTATATACATCATTAGTAAAAATATCTGTCCAATATCCTTTTGGCAAATAGACTTTGCAACTAGTCATATGATGATATTTTGAATGAATTGTTATTGGAGCAACTAATAATTGACCATTAAAAATATATTCATTTTTATATTCATAAGCTTTTTCATCTTCAGCATAATAATAATATAAAGGTTCAATTAAAGCTTCATTATCTAAATTATTACGATAACTAGCAGAATATAAATAAGGAATCATTTGATGACGTAATCTTAATTGTTTAATAGCTAATTCTCCAATGCCATTTTTATAGGCCCATGGTTCTTTAGTTAAAGTAGCATTATTTTGACAATGAAGTCTTAAAATTGGTGAAAAAACACCAAATTGTACATATCTTAAATATAATTCATCATCTTTAACTCCAGACATAAAAGCACCAATGTCATGACTCCACCATGTATAACCAATATTAGTAGCAGTAATTGTAAAATAAGGTAAATAATCTAGTGATTTCCAAGAAATAACACTATCTCCTGAAAAACCAATTGGATAACGATGAGAGCCTATACCAGCATATCGGCAAAGTATTAGTGGTTGATGTTCTTTACCATTATCTAAATAATAGTAATGAGTCATATCAAATAACAATTTACTTGTATCAATCCACCAAAAATCTACACCTTCATGTTCAAGATTTTTATGCAAATCTTTAAAATAAGCATTAATAAATGCAGGATTTGTAAAATCAAGTGGAATAGGTTTTAAAGATTTATAATCAACATTTAATTCTTTGGCAATTGTTTCATATTCTTTTTCATACCAACAAATCGTATCAGGATGTAAATTTAAAGTGACTTTCAAACCTTTTTGATGTAATTTTTTTAAAAAAGATTTAGGATTTTTAAAACAAGTTTTATCCCAAGAATATCCAGTCCATCCCCATAACCATTGTGCTCTTGTAGGATCAAAGCCATATTCATCTTTCATTCGATCCAATTTATCAAGTTTATAATATTGAACTATATTTCCTGATGGGTGCCAATCTGTATCAATAGTTGCCACTGTTAAAGGAATATCTTTTTCAATGAATTTATCAATTAAATCTAAATATTCATAATCTTTATATTCATAATATCTACTCCACCAATTACCAAGAGCATAACGAGGTACTACTGGAACTTTACCTGAAATTGCATAAAATGCTTTTAATGCTTCTTTATAATCATGACCATAAGCAAAAATGTAAACATCAAAACGAGGGTTTAAACATTCTTTATAAATTCCATCTTTATCTAAATAATTAGTATTAGAATCATCTAATAAAGCAACGCCATTTTTGGAACAAACACCATTACCTAAAATTATTGGTTTAGGTGGGTTAGAATAATGATCATCAACATCGCCATCAGCACCATCAAGGCCTTCATAAGTTGAATGTAAATTTTCCTTATTATCTAATGCTATTTTTTGATTATCAAGTAAAACATATGATTTAGAAAAATCATCACCAATAAAATATGTTAAAGAACCTATAATAATTTCAAGGCCATTTTTCTTCTCATTTAGTTGATATTTTACTTTAGCAAAATTTCTAAATAAAATTGCTTGTGTTGGATAATCAAAAAATTCTAATGAATCATCTTTTTCAATTCTTATTAAACGATCTTTTAATAAAGAAATTCGATAATTTTTATAAAAAATCAAATTTTCTTTTTTAGTTTTAGCATCATTTTTAATTATAAAATGTTTGTCTAACATAAACTATCCTCCGTTTTATTTTTCAGTAATTGTCTGGGCAATATAATTTAAATGGTCCCCTGCTCTTTCAAGATTTGAAACTAAATTTATAAATACTCCTGAACTTGCAGGACTACATTCATTCTTTTCTAAACGTTCAATATGTTGATTTATCATAATTGATCTTAAATTATCAATTTCATCTTCTATTTGTGTTATTTGTGCTAATTTATCAATATTATTATTAATTGCTAAATCATATACATTGTCATATTGCAATAATAATTTTTCTTTTAAAGTCATAATTTGTTGATAAACTGCATCTGAAAAATGCAAATTATTATTTAATGTAAATTTAGTATATTTCACCATATTATCTGCAATTTCAACTTCTCGATAAAAATCATTAATCATTTTATGTAATTTGGAAATTGTACTTTCATCATCTGGTGAAATTTCTTGTGCTGAGACTTTAACAAGATATGTTAGAAGTTCTTGATTTAATGCATCTATTGTTTTAATATTTTCTTCAATAATTGGAACATTATCAACATTTTTTTGTAAAAAAGAATCAATAGATAATGACAATGTTTCCATTGACAATTTACCAAGTCTTAATGTTTCTTTATTTGCTTGAGATAAAGCGACAATTGGAGTTTTTAAGAAACGTTCATCAATATATGTACTTTTAATTTCTTTTTTCTTATCTTTAATAATAAAGGTTGATATCTTAACAAACCATTTATTAAATGGTAAAAATAATAAAGTACAGATAATATTAAAGAAAGTATGAAACATAGCAATTTGCGTAGCAGGACTTTCCTTAAACCAAATTTTAAAAGTAACATCCATAAATGAAGGCCAACAAAGTAAAATTATAAAGAAAATTAAGGCACCTAAAAAGTTAAATAATAAATGAATAAATGAAGCTCTTTTGGCATTAGTATTGGCGCCTATAGAAGATAATAATGCTGTAATTGTTGTTCCAATATTAGAGCCCAAAATAACAAATAATATGCCATTTGAACTATTACCATTACCAATCACTATGCCTGTAGAAACCATCGAAATTAAAATTGTTGTTACAGCACTTGAAGATTGAATAATTGCTGTAAAAACCACACCAAATAGTAATAATAAAATAGGATTATTGCACCCTGCTAAAAAATTAGTAAATTTTGGTGATTCTTGAAAAATACTCATAGATTCTTGCATAAATTTTAGGGCAATAAAAACCAATCCTAAACCACTTAATGCCAAACCTAATGATTTAAAACGATCTTTTTTAAATAACATATACATAAACATGCCAATAGGGGCTAAAATCATAGCATACATTGAAAAGTCAAAAGAACCCAATGCCACAATTTGAGCAGTAATAGTAGTTCCAATATTTGCCCCCATAATCATAGCTGTTGCCTGAAACAAATTCATAATTCCAGCATTAACAAAACCTACAACCATAACAGTTGAAGCGGCACTTGATTGAATAATAGCTGTAACTAATGCTCCTATTCCTACTCCAACTATGGGCTTTTTTGATGTTTTATTTAATAATCTTTTTAAGCCTTTATTAGCAACTTTTTCAATATTTTCAGATAGTAATTTAAATCCAACTAACAAAATCCCCAAACCCGCAAGTAAAAGTATTATAGCTTCAATCATACATCTTCCTCAAATTAATTTTTATATATAGTTTAACAAACAAAAAAATTATCATTACACGAATAATAATTTTTTTTAAATATTAATTATCTATATCGTCATCGTCAATATTTTTTTGATCACGATATTGATTGATATCAGCATCAGTTCCTGTTGAGTCATCAAAAGATTCATCATAATCATCAGTTAGATAATCATCTTTATTTTCTTCTTCATCTTCAATCATTTCTTCTTCATCATCAGCATAAATATCATTCATATCGATATGAACTTTATCAAATGTAACTCTTTCTCTTAAATTCCATTTGTTATCGCCAACATTTACAAAACGACCATCTAAAGTTAAATTAGTGTAAAAGAAAGAAATATCTTCATCGATATTTTCAAATTCTTCAACTGTAGCTGTTCTAGCCAATTCTTCTTTGACATCATTCCATAAATCATAGAAATTTCTTTCTTTTTTTCTTTTTAACATTAATCTATAAGCAATATCTGTTTTTGATTCTTTTTCTTTAATAACATTATCTTTTGTCATTGTTATGTCTCCTCACATTTTATTTAAGGCTTCTACGCCTATTAATTTTAAACCATTTCTTATTGTAATTCTAGTTATTTTTACTAAAACTACTCTTTGAGCAGTTAATTTTGAATTTTCTTGGTCAATTATTTTACATTCATTATAGAAAGTATGAAATAACATTGCTAAATTATACAAATAATTTGTCAATTTATATGGCGCTTTATTTAAAGCAGCATCTAAAATAACATGTTCAAATTCACCTAAATGTTTTAATAAATTAATTTCTTTTTGATTTGTTAATAAATCACCATTATAGTCATCACTAATATTTAAAGTTTTAAAATTTTCAATAACTGAGCAACAACGTGCATGGGCATATTGAATATAATAAACTGGATTTTCATTTGATTGTTTTATAGCTAAATCAATATCAATTTCCATATGTGAACCTGGATTTTTACTTGCAAATTGATAACGTGCTGCATTAACTCCTATTTCATCACATAAATCTTTTAATGTATAAGCTTTTCCTGTTCTTTTTGAAAGTTTTAATTCCTCACCATCTTTTATTAAACGAACCATTTGATGAATAATAATTTGAATTTGTTCTTTTTGATATCCTAATGCACATATGGCAGCTTCCATACGATGAATATAACCATGATGATCAGCACCTAGAATGTTGACAAGATAATCATATCCACGAGACAATTTATCTTGATGATAAGCAATATCTGGCAAAAAATATGTATAAGTGCCATCTGATTTTTTTACAACACGATCTTTATCATCACCAAATAGAGTAGTTTTAAACCAAGTGGCATTATCTTTATAATAAATATAACCTTTTTGTTCAAGTGTTGGTATTATTTTATCAACCAAACCTCTTTCATATAAATCAATTTCATGAGAAAAAACATCAAAATGAACTCTAAAATAATCTAAATCAGTCACTATTTTATCTAATTCATGTTTAATACCTATTTCTCTAAAATATGTTAATGGCTTTGAAATTAAACTATCACCATATTCATTTTTTAAATAATTAGCAAAATCAATAATATCTTGACCATGATATCCATCACTTGGAAAAGTAACATTAATGCCTAAAGCTTGTTGATAGCGAGCATAAATTGATTTTGATAAATTTAAAATTTGTACTCCTGCATCGTTAACATAATATTCTCTAGTAACTTTATAGCCAACACATTCAAGTAAATTACAAATGCTATCACCTAAAGCAGCCTGCCAAGCATGACCTAAATGTAAATCACCTGTAGGATTAGCACTTACAAATTCAACATCATAACTTTTTCCTTTTCCATAATCACTTTGACCAAATTTTTCATCTTGATCAATAATATGTTTAATAAGTGGAGCAAATGAATCTAAAGAAACAAAAAAATTGATAAACCCAGGGCCTGCTATTTCAATTTTTTTAATATGACATTTTTCTTTGTTAAAATTTGAAACAATTAAAGTTGCTATATCTTTGGGATTCCTTTTTAAAATTTTTGTTAATTGTAATGCAATATTAGTGGCATAATCACCATTGCTAGTATCTTTAGGAATTTCCACAATGAAATTAACATCATTATTAATATTTAAACTTTCTAAAATATCTAATAATTCTTGTTTAATTTGCATAGTAATGTCCATTTTTTCACGTCCTTTATTAACTTGCTTAAGTATTATAGCAAATTTTACAAAGTAATGAAACAAAATATTAAATTTTGTTAATACTTTTAATGGTGAGAAAATGAAAGTTTTTAAAAGGATCTTTTTGACTATATTATTTCTTACAATTCTTTGTTCATTGACATATATGGTTATTGGTTTATTGCCTAAAGCTAAAATGATTCATAATAATGAAATAACAATTTATGATAAAAATGATAACATCATAATGCAAACAACATATGATCTTGAAGGAAAATATTTAACATTAGAAGAAATTAATCCTGATTTTATCGCTGCTTTTATTGCTTCAGAAGATGAAAATTTTAACAAACATTTAGGCTTTTCAATTCAAGGAATCATAAGAGCAATCTATAATAATATATTTAATGATACAACACAAGGTGGTTCAACTATAACTCAACAATTGGCAAGAAGTCTATTTTTAGATAATAAACAAAGTTTTAAAAGAAAAGTTATTGAAGCAATTTACACTATTTCATTAGAAACTCATTATGAAAAAAAAGATATTTTAGAACAATATCTTAATAGTATATATTTAGGTCATAATCTTTATGGCATTGAACATGCAAGCCAATATTATTTTAATAAAACAAATACAGATTTATCATTAGATGAAGTTTGTTTAATAGTCGGAATTGCAAGTGCACCAAATAGTTTTGCTCCTGATATCAATTATGATTTATCTATTCAAAGAAGAAATTATGTATTAAAAAGATTATATCAAATAAAATACATTGAACAAAAAAAATATCAAAAATTAATTTCAACAATAACAAAAATAAATATTAAAAATATTACATACCAAAATCCTGCTACTCCTTTTTATTTTTACCTTAAAAATTTTTTAAGAAACAATTCGTTAGATGATAAAAAAATTTTGGCAAAAGGTTTAAAAATTTATACAACGATTGATTATGATATACAAAAAGAATTATATGAAAGTGTCGCAAGTTATGCCCCAAATGATAATAGTGAAATAAGTGTTATTATTATGAAAGCCAATTCTGGAGATATTTTAGCAATGATGGGCGGTTATAACTTAGATAATCAATTTAATCGTGCCATTAATGCTATTAGACCAATGGGATCAACTATAAAACCTTTATTATATTATTTAGCATTAAAATGTGGATTAGAACCAACAACATTTTTAGATTGTTCTAAAAAAGATTTTCATATTAATGGTTATGAAACATATTCGCCAACAAATGCATCAAATAAATATGCTAAAAACAAAATTAATATGATTGAGGCTATTGGTTTAAGTGACAATATATATGCCACAAAAACATTGTTATTAGTTGGATTAAATAATTTTGCAAATCTTTTAAAAAATTTTAATATTGAAGGTGATTGTGTGCCTGCTTCAGCATTGGGTGTCAATGAATCTTCTATGATAAATATAACAAATATTTACAATTGTTTTGCGTCACTTGGCATATATTATACTCCAAGAATTGTGAAACGTATTTTCACACTTGATGACCAGCTACTATATAATCAAAAAACAATTGCTATAAAAAAATTAGAAAAGCCATATGTTTTGGTTTTAAATCAAATGCTAAGAGCACCATTTGATAGAAATCTAATAGATTACACAAATCCAACTTTAATCAATTACCAAACCAATAATTATTTTGCAGCAAAAACTGGAACAGACAAATCAAATTCCTATACTATTGGTTTTAATCCCCTTTATACAATTGGTGTTTGGACAGGAACAGATAATAATGAACCATTATCATATACAAATATATCAAAAAAAATTTTCCAAGATATGGCCAATAAAATAACAACTAATAACTTTTGGTACAATCCACCAAATTACATTGAAATAAAAAACATTAATCCAATAACTGCAAATAATACAATTAATGGTTCAATATATTGGCAAATTAAAAAAAGTTAATTTATTTATTGAAAATATCAAAAAAGAGAATATAATATTGCTTGTTTAGAAATTAGATTTCTATAATGGAGTAAATTATGGCAAAAAATTCCAATAAAAAAATAGTATCATATATTATTTCAATATTGCTTACAATTATATCGGCTATCATCATGGCTATTGGAGTTAAAATATTTGTTTCTCCTAATAGATTTTTAAGTACTGGTGTTACTGGAATTTCTTTAATTATAGGTCGTATTATTGATAATATTTTTGATAAACACTTAGAAACAATAATCACAGGTATTTGTTTATTTTTATTTAATATACCACTATTAATTTTAGCTTGGAAAAAATTATCTCATAGATTTACTATCTTAACTGCCATAAATGTAATAGTTAATTCAATATGTTTAACATTATTACCAGACAATTTAGCCGAAAAATTAAATTTATCAGTTGAATTTGGTAACATTTCTTTTTTGAGTGCTGCTTTATTTGTTGGTATGATGAATGGTGCTGCTAATGCCTTAGCATATATTGTTGGTGGTTCAACTGGTGGTGTTGATATCTTATCAATGTTTTATAGCATCAGAAAACAATTTTCTATTGGAAGAATCACCACTGCTATAAATGGTATTATAATATTAATTGGTTTATTTATTGATGGACAAGAACTTGCAATTGCTAAAGCTTTTTATACAATGATATATTTAGTAATTAGTTCCATTGTTATTGACATATTCTTTATTAGAAACAAAAGAGTAGTATTATTGATTACTACACAAAAAGGAAATGAAATTGCTCATGAAATAACAAATCAATTCATTAGAGGTGTGACCATTTTAGATGCAAGAGGTGGATACACAGGAGAACATAAAGATTTTCTATATTGTGCTTGTTCATCATTTGAAGTTATTGAAATCATTAAAAAAGTAAAAGAAATTGATGAACACGCTTTTGTTTCTGCAATTGAAGCAAATAAAGTGCATGGCAATTTTTTAAATAAAGAATTGCGATAAAACACTTGAAAATAACAAAAAAAATTGGTAAAATAGTTTTTGAATTTTAGGGGCATAGTTGAATGGTTCAACATCGGTCTCCAAAACCGTCGATCTGGGTTCGATTCCTAGTGCCCCTGCCATATTGAAAGAACCAGATTGATACAATGTAAGCGTCAAAAATATCCAATATCGACAAAATGAATCCAATCCTGAATAATGTATGCAGGAGGATCGAACATGGA
>CANQTM010000029.1 GCA_947626825.1 uncultured Bacilli bacterium
TACAATATTTTCTTCATCTTTAAAATGTTTATAATAGTTAGCACTTATACTTGTTGAAAATTCTTTTAATTTATTTATAAAGTTTTGATATTCTTTACTTTCTATTATTTTATAATTGACTTCTTTTCTATTTGGAGCTTCTTTTAATGTGACTTTGGTACTTGTATTATTACATGATGATAAAACTAAAAAACTTAATAATAAAGTTAATATTTTTTTCATATTATTTCACCCATCCTTCATTTAATAATACAAATCTCTTATTTATTTTCGTGCTTAAATTGTTGGTGACACAATTATTATTTTTTATTCTAAAAAATATTTGATAATGGTATAATATACAAGAAATAGATAGGAGGTCAAAATAATATGAAATTAATTGTAGGTTTAGGTAATCCTGGCATTAAATATGAAAATACAAGACACAATGTTGGTTTTATGTTTGTTGATTATTATGCGAACTTAAAAAAATTATCTAATTTTAAAAATGATTTTCAAGGAATGTATGCTACTTTTATTGAAAACGATCAAAAAATTATTTTATTCAAACCTCTTACTTTTATGAATTTATCTGGTGAAGCTATTTTAGAAATTAGTAATTTTTATAAAATAGCACATCAAGATATTTTGGTTATTTATGATGATAAAGATCTTGATTTTGCAACATTAAGATTAAGAGAAAAAGGCAATCCTGGTTCTCATAATGGTCTTAAAAATATTACAAATCTTTTAAACGATATTAATTTTTTTAGAATTAGAGTTGGCATAGGAAAACCTCAAAATGAACAAGGAATGATTGATTTTGTTTTATCAAAATTTTCTAGTGACGAAATTAAACAACTTCATGAAACATTTAAAAATGTTGCTGATAGTTGTGATTTATTTATACAAAATAACTTTAATAAAGCTATGAATAAATATAATATTAGGAAAAAAAGTGATGCAGAATAAATATTTTCTAAAATTTAATAAATTTTTTAAAGATACAAATCAAACAAAAGAACTTCTTAAATATGGTAATGATGAATCTTTTGCCTTTCATGTTTATTATAATTTCCTTTTTAATCCTAAGAAAACTTTTATTGTTACTGAAAATCTTTTATCATGTCAAAATTTATATAATAAATTATTTTCTATGTTAAAAGAAAATGTTTATATGTATTGTGTAGATGAAATTAGTAAATTTACAACTTTAGCTTCTTCTCCTGAAATGACAATGCAAAGAATTTATACATTAGACAAATTAATTAGTGACAAACCATGCATAGTAATATCCCATACAATGGCTTTAAAAAGAATTACACCGTCAAAAGAAATTTTTCAAAAAAATATTTATCATTTAAAAGTTGATAGTGAATATGAAATCAATGATTTAATATATAAATTTGTAGCAATTGGTTATAAAAATGTTTTGGAAGTTACTCAACCATTTGAATTTTCAACTCGTGGTGGTGTTATTGATGTTTTTTCTATAAATTATGATAAACCAATTCGTATAGAATTTTTTGATACAATTATTGAAAGTATAAGATTTTTTGACATTCAAACTCAAAGAACCATCCAACAAACAAATAATGTTGATATTATTCCTGCATGTGAATTTTTAATTGATTCTATAGAAGATGGCATTAAAAAAATAAAAAACTTTTTGGCATTGCAAAGTATTAATTGTAAAAATAATTTACAACTTGAAAGCAACGTAAATGATGATATAAATAATTTAAGATTATTTAATTTTTCAGAAAATCTTTTTAAATATTATAATTTTTTTGATTGTTATTCATCAATTAATGATTATTTGGATAATGCAATGATTTATTTAGTTAATGAAAACAAAATTCTTGATAATGAAAAATTTTTAATCAATGAAATGCATGAAAAAGAAGAAATTTATTTTCAAGATGGCGTTTCTTTAAAAAATCTAATGGTTTATTATCCTTTTTTAGAAATAAAAAAGAAATTTAATAATTTTCAAGAAGTTTCAACACAAATTGATAATTTAGAACTTGAATATAATTTTATTAAAGTTGATTCTTTTGATTTTAATTTAGAAACATTATATCGCCAAATTATGGAATGGAATTTAAAACATTACACTATTTATATTGGTGTTGATTCAAAAATTTCTTATGAAACACTAGAAAAATTTTTTATAGAAAAACATATTTCATATAATATTATTGATGATGATAGTTCTCTAAAAGAAGGCCTTAACTTAGGAAATGTTGATTTAAATATTGGCCTTGATTTTGTTGAATATAAATTAGCAATTATTGGTGAAAGTGAGATTTTCCAAAAAAGATTTAAATTAAATATATCACAATTTAATAAATATAAAGATGCTATTACCATTGAAAATGTAAATGATTTAGAAATTGGGGATTATGTAGTTCATGATGTTCATGGAATTGGTATTTATAAAGGTTTAAAAACTGAAATCGAAAATAATATTCATCGTGAATATATGATTATCCAATATCGTGATGAGGCATATTATTATTTACCACTTGAACAATTTAAATTAGTTAGAAAATATGTTTCTAAAGAAGGCGTTGTACCTAAAATCAATAAACTTGGAAGTAAAGAATGGGAAAAAACTAAAGAAAAAGTTAAAGAAAAGGTCAATGATTTAGCTGAAAGATTAGTGCAATTATATTCATTTAGAGCCAAAAAAGACGGCTTCGCTTTTGCTAAAGATGATGAACTTCAAGAAGCATTTGAAGCTGATTTTGGTTATGAATTAACTCCTGATCAAAAAAAGGCTATAAAAGAAATAAAAGAAGATATGGAACGACCATTTATTATGGATCGTTTGTTAGTTGGTGATGTTGGTTTTGGTAAAACAGAATTAGCTTTTATTGCAGCTTTTAAGGCCATAAATAGTGGTAAACAAGTGGCTTTATTATGTCCAACTACATTACTTGCTAGACAACATTATTTAAAAGCAATTGATAGATTTAGAAATTTTGGTGTTAAAATATGTTTGCTATCAAGACTTGTAAGTGAAAGTGAAACTACTTTGATTTTAAAAGAATTAGTTCAAGGGAAAGTAGATTTTTTAATTGGTACCCATAGAATTTTAAGTAAAGATGTTGTTTTTAAAGATTTGGGTTTATTAATTGTTGATGAAGAACACAAATTTGGTGTTGAACATAAAGAAATTATCAAACAAATGAAAAATACTGTTGATGTTTTGACATTATCAGCTACACCAATTCCAAGAACATTGCAAATGGCATTAACAGGTGTTAGAGGTCTTTCTACAATAAATACACCAATTGAAGACCGCATGCCAGTACAAACATATGTTATTGCAAAAGAAAAACATGCCATTAAAGAAATTATTGAAAGAGAATTGGCTAGAGGTGGACAGGTTTATTATTTGTATAATAGAATTGATAGATTAACAACTATTGCCCGTGAAATTCAATCATTAGTTAAAAATGCTACTGTTGCTATTGCTCATGGCCAATTACCAGTAGAAGTAACAGAAGATATTATGCAAAAATTTATTAATAATGAAATTAATGTTTTAATTTGCACTACTATTATTGAAAATGGTATTGATATTCCTAATGTTAATACTATTATAGTTGAAAATGCTGATTGTTTAGGATTAGCTCAATTATATCAAATTAAAGGACGTGTAGGTCGTTCAAATCGACTTGCATATGCATATTTGATGTATAATGGCAATAAATCTTTAACTGATACTGCAAGAAAAAGATTACAAACTATAAAAGAATTTACATCTTTAGGTTCTGGCTATAAAGTAGCAATGAGAGATTTAATTGCTAGAGGTGCAGGAGATTTATTAGGAGCAGATCAATCAGGATTTATGGAAATTGTTGGTACTGATTTATATATTGAAATGCTACATAGAGCTATTGAAAATAAGAAAAATGAATTAGCTGGCTTGCCAATTAAAGAAGAAAAAACTATTAAAGTTAATAAAGTATTGAATATCGATGCTTTTGTTCCTAAAGATTATTTTAATAATGATTATGAAAGAATCCAACTTTATAAAAATATTGACAAAGTAGAAAATTTTCTTGAACTTAAACAATTAAAAGAAGAAACAATAGATAAAACAGGTAAATTACCTAATTCGATAAACTTATTGTTTGAAAAGAAAAAAATTGATTTATATATTAAAGAAAATGTTATTGAAAATTTTGAAGAAAGCAATGATAAAATTATACTAGTTATTGGTAAGAATTTTCTTAAATATCATAATGTAGGTATTAAAATATTTGACATTGCTAGTAAAATTAGCAATACAATTATTTTAAATTATCGTGTTAATGTTATTAAATGCACTATTCCAAAAAAAGATAATTGGTTTAAAATTATGTTGGAATTTGTTGAAAATTTGGATAAACTAAAAAAAACATATGAGGGGACTTTAAAATGAAATATCATATTATAAATAATTACGATATTTTTAAAGATTATAAAAGCGAATTTGTTAATTTAAATATTCGTCTTTTTGGTGAACCTTATTTTTATAATTTAAAATCTTACCAAGTACCTATTGAATTAAATGGTCTTATAAATTATTTGTCATATGTTGAAGAAATAGTTATTTATTCAACAGCGACATTTATAGATTTTATAAATATTTTATTGATTTTATCTTTTTTAAAAAATAATAATTATCAAGGAAAAATTTTAATAAATTATTTATTACTTAAAAAGCAAAATATCAAAGATGCCATTTTTACTAAAATAATCATATCAATAAATGATTTTATAGATGTTGATTTAGTTTTAGCAAATATTACTAATAATCAAGAAGTAAAAAATCACAAAGTTAATATATTAGGCTATGCAAATTATATTAATTTTTATAATATGTTACTTGATAGTAATAAATTTTTAATGAACATTGACGAAATGCTAGAAGAAATTGAAGAAGATGAATCTAAATTGGCAAATTATTTAGCTATGCGATATAGTAATATGGGATTAAGTGAAAAATTTTATGGCCAATATTTAAAAGAACATAAAATTATTATGGAGTAAAATTATGTTATTTGATTATGACAAAAATAAAACATATTTAGTGGCTTGTTCTGGTGGCCCTGATTCTATGGCTCTTTTAGATATGCTTTATAATAATGGCTTTTCTTTAATAATTGCTCATGTTAATTACAAAACTCGTAAAGAAAGTGATGATGAAGAAAAATTAGTAATTAATTATTGTAAAGAAAGAAATCTTAGGTATTTTATTAATTATTTTGACCATAATTATAAAGGCTCTTTTGAAGCATGTGCAAGAGAATTTCGTTATAGCTTTTTTGCTAAAATCTATCATGAATTTGCTTGTGGTGGCTTATTTGTGGCTCATCATAAAGATGATTTACTTGAAACTTATTTATTAAAAAAACAAAGAAATGTTGTTAATGAATCATATTTAATTTTAAAAGAAACAACTATTAAAAAAATGAAAGTTTTAAGACCATTACTTTATGATTTTTATAAAGAAGATTTACTAAAATATTGCCAAAATAATAATATTCCTTATGGAATAGATTATAGTAATTTTTTAGATATTCATCCACGAAATGTAATTAGAAAAAAAATTGCTTTAATGGATAAACAAAAACTTTTTGAAACTGCAATTCAAGATGAAAAAACATTAAAAGAAACTCGTAATGATGTTTTAAAATTTATCAAATTTTACCCAATTTATACTATAGATTTACTTACACCTCATAATGATTTATGGTTAAAAATATTTCTTTATGAATTATGTGATAAAAAATATCGAAAATATATTAATAAAAGCATTTTTTTAACTTTTAAATCATATCTTAAAAGCCAAAAATCAAATTTATTTTATTTAATTCATGATAATTACTATATTGAAAAAAGTTATCAAGTAATTGCTTTTAATTACTACTTCAATCAAAATTTTTCATATATTTTAGAAAAAATAGAATATATTTGTACTCCATATTTTAAAATAGTTAATAGTGGATTAAAAATGCAAGGTGTGTATGTTGATGATAATGATTTTCCAATAAATATAAGAAATTATCATGAAGATGATAAAATTAATCTAAAAGATGGTACTAAGAAAGTTAGTCGCTTATTTATTGATAAAAAAATACCATTAATGAAAAGAAAAGAATGGATTGTAATTGAAAATTGCCATCATGAAATTATTTTTGTTTATGAACTTTATCGAAAATATGGGCTAAAAAATATTAAAAATAATTTATTTATTTTAAAATAAATTAAAGTATGCTATAATTTTTTCAAATGTATATAGGAGGATGAACAAGTTTATGAATAATCCCAATCTTTATAATGGAAGACAAAAAAGACCAAGTTATCTTAAATATTTAATAATCTGGCTTGTTATTATAGTCATTTCTATTGGCCTTGTTGTTTTTGCATCGTTACAAACATCAAGAGTTGCATATAATTGGAATATTGATCAATTTGAATATGCTTTAACTAATGGGGAAACTCGCAACCCAGATTTTAATGGTGATGAATTTCAAGCTAATTATAATTTTGATATTAATAAAGTATCTAAAATTAAAGTTAATCTTGGAAATATTAAATCAGAAGCCACTGTAACTTATAGTTTTGAAGATACTAATTCAGATAGAGGTGGAAACATTCAAGCAACAGCCACTATTGAATGGAGTAAAGAATCAGGTTATGGTGATCGAATTGAAGATGCTTTAACAGTTTTTGATCAATATACAAAAGAACATGAAACAATGTTAAATGGTAAATCAACATTAATAGAAAGAAATGATACAACAAATAGTTTTACATTTGTTGATTTTTTAATATATGTTTTTCCAACGATAATCACAGTTGTTATTATTGTTTTATTAGTTCGTAGCATTATGAAATCACAAGGTGGTGCTGGTGGAGCATTTGATTTTGGTAAATCAAGAGCTCGTTTAGAAGACCAATCTAGAACACGATTTACTGATGTTGCAGGCTGTGATGATGAAAAAGAAGAAATGAAAGAAATAGTTGATTATTTAAAAAATCCTCGTAAATATGCTAAATCTGGAGCAAGAATTCCTAAAGGTATTATTTTAAAAGGTGCTCCTGGAACAGGAAAAACATTATTAGCAAGAGCTGTTGCTGGTGAAGCTAATGTGCCATTTTATTATATTTCAGGTTCTGATTTCCTTGAAATGTTTGTTGGTGTAGGTGCAAGCCGTGTTAGAGATATGTTTAAAAAAGCTCGTTCTACAGCTCCATGTATTATTTTCTTAGATGAAATTGATGCTATAGGTCGTCAAAGAGGAACAGGTCTTGGCGGTGGACATGATGAAAGAGAACAAACATTAAATCAATTACTTGTAGAAATGGATGGATTTGAAAATAATTCAGGTGTTATTGTCTTAGCTGCAACTAATAGAGTTGATGTATTAGACCCTGCTTTATTAAGACCTGGCAGATTTGATAGACAAATTGAAGTTTCACTTCCTGATGTTAAAGGACGTGAAGCAATTCTAAAAGTTCATTCACGTAATAAAGTTTTGGCAAGCGATGTATCTTTAGCTGCTATTGCTAAACGTACTCCTGGATTTTCAGGCGCTGAACTTGAAAATGTTTTAAATGAAGCTGCTATTTTATCTGTAAGAGCAGGTCATGATAAGATATCAAGTTCTGATATTGATGAAGCAATTGATAGAGTTATGGCAGGCCCTGCTAAGAAAACTAAAGTTATTAGTGATCGTTGTAAAAAAATGGTTGCTTATCATGAAGCAGGTCATGCAGTTGTTGGCTTAAAAATTGCAGCAGCAGAAATTGTACAAAAAATTACTATCATTCCTCGAGGCGATGCTGGTGGTTATGTATTAATGACTCCAAAAGATGATACTTATTTACAAACAAAAGGTGAACTTGAAGCTAAGATTGTTTCTTATTTAGCAGGTCGTGCTTCAGAAGAAATTTTCTTTGATGATATCACTACTGGTGCTGTTTCTGATATTGAAAGAGCAACAAATATTGCAAGAGCAATGGTTACATATTTAGGTATGTCTTCACTTGGACCTATTAAATATGAATCAAGTTCAAATGAAGTATTCTTAGGTCGTGATTATGGCGCTGGAAAACAAATATCTGGTGAAGTAGCTAATGAAATTGATACTGAAGTTCGTAAAATCATTGATAATTGTTTAGCTATAGCTAAAAAGACAATTGAAGAAAATAAAGATTTATTAATTTTAATTGCTGAAGCTTTATTAAAATATGAAACAATTACTTCTGATGAAATTGATTTCTTAGTTAAATATGGTTCACTTGATGCTTATGATTTATATAAACAAAATTCTGAAGCTTTAGCTAAGAATAGTTCTAATAATGATACTACTACAAATAATAGTGGTAGTGATGATAATGGCAATGCCTAAAGATTATTTACATAAATATTTAGCTTTTAATAAACAAATGCGCATTATTACTTTGTTTTCTACTCATTGTGTTAATGAATATTGTAAAAATATTTTAACAACACCTGTAAGCATGGCTGCAATGGGTAGATTAATAAGTGCTACTGTTATGTTAGGTAGCATGTTAAAAGGTAATGAAAGTGTAATGGTTAGTATTGATGGTGGAGGCCCAATAGGTATTATTCGTGCAGAGGCTAATAGTAAAGGTGATGTTAGAGCTTTTGCTAGTAATCCTAATGTAAGTGTTCCATTAAATGAAAGAAACATTTTAAATGTTGGCGGTATAGTTGGTAATAATGGTTATTTACAGGTCCGAAAACAATTAAATATGAAAGAACCATTTATTGGCACTTGTGAATTAGTAAGTGGTGAAATTGCTGAAGATTTAAGTTATTATTTTGCTACAAGTGAACAAACACCAACAATAGTGGCTTTAGGTGTGCTTGCTAATGAAAATGGAACTTGTAAACAATCAGGTGGTTTTATTATTCAATTATTACCAAATGCTTCAAAAGAAGCTTATGATTTTTTAGATGATTTACTTAAAAATTTAAAATCTGTTTCTAATTTAATTAGTAATGCCCAAAGTAGTGATAAATTAATTGATATGTTGAATGTTGATTATGAATTACTATTTGAATATCCTATATGTTATAAATGCAATTGCTCTTTAGAAAAAACAAAAATATTATTAACACAATTAACTAATGAAGAATTGCTTGAAGATATTAATAAAAATCAAGGACTTGATGTAACATGCAATTTTTGTCAACATACTTACCATTTAAATAATGATGATTTAAGAGAAGTATTAGAAATAAAAAAACAAAATAAATATCAAGTAAAATAATAAAAAAGGGGAAGTAATATGCTATTAAGTGTGGCTGATTTTTTAAATGATAATTGGATTATTGTCCTATTAGTAATTTTGTTATTAGCTATTATTATAATAGTTATTATTTTCCTATATTATAAATTTGTAATAAAAGAGAACTCGTTTAAAGAAAATTTTACTTCTTCTAAACTTTTACAAATGGAAATTGTTATTAATTTAGAAGAAGAAAATGTTCAAAAATTTTATTTATATGATCAAGATCATAAAGATGAAATTATATCTTTAAATGAGTTTTTTATGCATTTTGATCAAGCAAATTATGAAAAATTCAAAACATGGTTACAAGAAATTGCTCATAATGATCTTACAAAAGCTACTTTTAGAAATGAAATTGTTATGTATGATACAACAAATACTCGTTCAGTTTATTTAGTTGAACTTGAAAATTATGATGTTAATAGAAAAATTTATTTTTTAAAATTTCAAGATATCACTAAATCGAAAAAAATTAATTTAAGATTGAATAAAAATGTTATTGAAAAAGCTGATGCTAATTTTTTCAATCAAGTTAATCAACGTTTATCTGTTGTTGATAATAATGCTAAAAGTTATTTAGTAGCTATTACATATAAAGAATACAAATTTGCACAAAAAGAATTAATGGGAGATTTTTTAGAATCATTACATGAAAATATTTATCAAAAAATTGCTAAGATGAAATTTGATAATGAATTACTTTGTTTAAAATCTGATAATGTTTTCTTATTATTTTCTCCAAATGTTGCTAATAATAAAAAATATATTTCCCATATTAAAAAAATATTAAGTGCTAATTCTGGCACTTATAGTTTAGCAAATAATAGTTTTACATATAATATTAATTTGATAGCTGGATATACAATTGTTAAATCAGAAAACATAAATGTTAATATAATTACTGAAGCCGAAAATGCTTTAAAAGCTTTAGAAACTAAAGCACATATTAATGAAAAATTAAAATTATATGATGAAAGTCTTGAAAAATTATATAATTCTGAAAAAAATAAAGAAGTTCAGGTAACTAATATTATTTTGCAAGATTCATTTGATTTATCTTTTTCTCCAATTATTAATACTGTTAATAAAGAAATAGCTGGTTATTCAATGGATATTATATTGAATAATTCTTCTTCTGATAATTTAACTATTGAAGAATTTAAAGATTTAGTTGTTAAAACTTCTCAAGTAGTACAATTATATACCAAGATATTTGAAAAAATATTACTTGAAAAAAGTAATGATGTCATTTATTTTATATTTGATTTGCAAATAATGAATGATGTTTTGTTAGCTTATGATTCAAATAAAACATTTAAGAAATTGAATATTTATTTTTGCATTGAATTTTCACCTGCAGTTATTCAAAAAACTGATATGATTTCAATTGAAAAAGCTATGGCTAATGCTAAAAAGAATTATGACATTAGATTTGGAATTTATTATAATACTTTAGCATCTACATATCTTAATGAAAAGATCTATTTAAAGGCCGATATTGTTGTAATTGGTGGTCAATTAGTTGAACAATCGTTAGATAAATATGGCAATAAATCTTTAATTGAACATTATAGTAATTTAGCAGAACATTATCATCACGAACTAATTAGTTTAAATGTTAATTCTTTAGCAATTTATGAATTATTAAACCACTTTAATATTAAAAAAATTGGTGGCAGTGTATTTAAAGAACATGTTTCTGGTAATAAAATTTTAGATAAATCTCTTTTAAAAAGTTTAAAAGAAATAGAAAATAGAAATTATTAATTTTGTATGAAAAGACAAAATTTCCATAAAACTTTTTTGGCATGTTCTATTGGATATATTACCCAAGCAATATCTGCTAATTTTGTCCCATTGTTATTTTTAACATTTAATAAGACATATGGTATATCTTTAGGGATAATAGCTATTATTCCTTTAATATTTTATTTAACACAATTATTAACAGATTTATTTGCTTCAAAATTTGTTGATAAAATTGGATATAGAACTTGTGTAGTTTCATCGCAAGTTATTTCTTCAATTGGTCTTGCTATGCTTGCATTTTTGCCAGAATTATTTCCAATACCTTTTATAGGAATTTTAATTTCTGTAATATTTTATGCTACAGGTAGTGGCATGGTAGAAGTTCTTGTAAGTCCTATTTTAGAGGCTTGTCCTTTTAAAAACAAAAATGGTATGATGAGTTTTTTACATTCTTTTTATTGTTTTGGTGCAGTTGGTGTAATCTTAATATCAACTTTATTTTTCTTTTTATTTGGAATTAAAAATTGGCGTATATTGACATTGATTTGGGCAATAATTCCTCTTTTAAACACTTTTAATTTTGCTTTTTGTCCAATTGAAAAATTAGTGGAAAATGATCAAAAAATGAATACAAAAAAGTTATTAAGTTTGCCATTATTTTGGCTTTTTATTTTACTTATGGTATGCTCAGGAGCTGCTGAAGCATCAATGGCGCAATGGGCTTCTACATTTGCTGAATCAGCATTAGGAGTTTCTAAAATGATAGGTGATCTAATTGGTCCATGTTTATTTGCAACATTTATGGGTATTTCACGTGTGTTTTATGGGAAAATGAGTCAAAAATTTAATTTGGAAAAAACTATGCTTTTATGCGGCATTTTATGTATAGCATGTTATTTATTAGCATCTTTATCAAATTTACCAATTTTAAGTTTATTTGGTTGTGCAATTTGTGGAATATCTGTTGGTATTATGTGGCCTGGAACAATTAGTCTTTCTTCTAAAAGATTTAAAACTGGTGGTACTGTTATGTTTGCAATTTTAGCTTTAGCTGGTGATATTGGTGGAACGACAGGACCATCACTTGTTGGCTTCTTAGCAAATTTAGCAGGTGGTAATCTTAAAATAGGTTTACTTTGTGCAACTATTTTTCCTATTTTATTAGTATTAGGATTAATAATGATTATAGTTTTCAAAAAAAATATTGAAAAGAATCAATAATATATTTTAATAACTTTCTAGTTTGATATTAAAAAGAAAATATAAATTAGCACTCTTTTATTGACAGTGCTAATCACAAGATATATAATATATTTGTTTCAAAAAAAGGAGAGATTTTAAATATGTCAGATGTTAAAAAATTTAAAACAGAATCTAAACGATTATTAGATTTAATGATTAATTCTATTTATACAAATAAAGAAATATTTTTAAGAGAACTTATTTCAAATGCTAGTGATGCTATTGATAAATATCATTATTTGTCTTTAAAAGATGGTAATGTTCCTTCAAAAGAATATGAAATTAGAATTGAAGTTGATAAACCAAATAGAAAATTAACTATTAGTGATAATGGTATAGGCATGGATTATGATGAAATAGTTAATAATTTAGGAACAATTGCTAAATCAGGCTCTGCTGAATTTTTAAAGAATTTAGATAATGCTGATGACAAAACTAAAGAACTTGAAATTATTGGCCAATTTGGTGTTGGTTTTTATTCTGCATTTATGGTTGCTAAAAAAGTAGTAGTAGAAACAAAATCAATTCATAGTGAAAAGGCATATTGTTTTAGTAGTGAAGGTACTGAAACATATAAAATTGATGAAATTGAAAAAGATGAAGTTGGTTCTAATATTACTTTATATTTAAGAGATAATACTGATGATGATAATTATGATAAATATCTTGAAGATTATGAAATCGAAGATTTAGTTAAAAAATATTCAGATTATGTCAAATATCCTATAAAAATGAAACAAGAAGAGGAAATTCCTTTAAAAGATAAAAAGGGTAAAGAAATTGAAGGAAAAACTGAAAAAGTATTAGTAGATCATACTTTAAATTCTATGATTCCTTTATGGAAAAGAGCTAAATCTGAAATTACTGATGAAATGTTAAATGAATTTTATAAAGCAAAATTCAATGATTATCAAGATCCAATGATTTCTTTACATATTAGTACTGAAGGAATGATTACTTATAATGCTTTGGTATTTATTCCATCTAAAGCACCATATGATTTATATTCTGATAAATATGAAAAAGGATTACAACTTTATACTAAAGGTGTCTTTATTATGGATAAATGTAAAGAATTGGTTCCTGATTTCTTGCGCTTTACAAAAGGATTAGTTGATAGTAGTGATTTATCACTTAACATTTCACGTGAAATGTTACAACAAAATAAACAATTAGAAAAAATTGCTTCTTCTATTGAAAAGAAAATTTTAGCTGAATTTGCACGATTAAGAGATAATGATTTTGAAAAATATTTAAAATTCTTTGAAACTTATGGCATAAATATTAAATGGGGTATTTATGATGGCTTTGGTATGAATAAAGATAAATTAAAAGATTTATTAGTTTACAATACTATCAATGAAGAAAAGCCAATTACTTTAAAGCATTACATTGACAATATGAAAGAAAAACAAGAATTTATTTATTATGCTAGTGCAAGTAGTAAAGAGCAAGTATTAGCTATGCCACAAATGGATTTAGTTAAAAAACAAGGCTATGATGTTTTGATTTTAAAAGATAATATTGATGAATTTGTAATGCAAATCTTACAAGAATATGAAGGAAAGAAATTTAAATCTATTAACCAAGGTGATTTAGATTTATTATCAAAAGAAGAAAAAGAAAAAATTGAAGAAGTTAAAAAAGAAAAGAAATCAATTATTGATAAAATGAAAGAAATTTTAAAAGACGAAGTCAATGATGTTGTAATTTCTTCTCGTTTAACTGATTCTCCGGTTTGTCTTGTTTCAACTGATGGTTTATCATTTGAAATGGAAAAAGTATTAGCACAAAATCCTATTGAAACTAATGCTAAAGCAGGAAAAGTTTTGGAAATTAACCCAAATCATGAATTATTTAAAGCTATTGAAAAAGTTTATGATGATAATGATGATGAATCATTAGAAGATTATGCTAATTTATTATTATCACAAGCATTATTGATGGAAGGTTTCCAATTAAAAGATCCAGTTAAATTTTCAAATACAATGTGTAAATTGATGATTAAAGCTTCAAAATAATTTTATGGAATCGGAAAATTTAAATACAAACATCTTTGAAAACATTTATAATAACTTTTTAGAAAATAGTTATCTTTATATTTTATCATTTGTGAAAAATAGTGCTGTAGCTTTAGATATTATTTATAAAGTAGTAGAACAGATCTTTCTATATGATTATTGTGTTGATAATTTAGTAAAAATTCGTGAAAAAATGGTTCGTTATGTTAGAAAATTCATTAAAGAATACATGGCATCTAATTCAAAAATGCCACTTAATGAAAAATATAATTTAACGATTCCTAAAGAATTGTATTTATTTAATTTTGATTTATATAAATTATTTAATGATATTGATAATAAAATAATAATTTCCATGATTGTTTTTGATTATGAAATTAAAGATATAGTTACTTTAATAAATTTTGATGAAGATTATATCTTAGAACATTATAAAAATATTATTAAGCAAATTAGAGTTGTATTTTTTGATAAAATAAATCCATTATTTAGGAAATAATGATTTTATTTACAAATATGATAAAAATATAATTAGAATCAAGCTATAGATTTCTAACATTTAAACGGCTGAAAATAGCCGTTTTTTTGTGTTTTAAAACTGCTTACTTTGTACAGTAACTTTTATCTTTATTCCGCTTTCGTGTAAAATGACAATTCATATTGCCATTAACGGCGAAAATAATATAAATCAGATGCTATAAACATTGTTTTCTTGCCGATTTTGTTTTCATTCTTTTTAAGGAGTAATTGAGATACAATGTCGTGTCGTTCATTATTGACGAGAATCTGAAACCATTCTACTTTTGTAGATTGAAAAAACGTAAAACGAGCACGGATATTTATGCAATACCTCTATTGCCATATTAAGCACTATAACTATTTTTTTAAAAATGCACTTAAAATTTTAAGTGCATTAAATGACAATAATAAATATGATGATCATTATTTTTTAAATACGCCACTTTCAATAATTTGCTCTAGAGCTTCTATTGCAGTTTCATAAGTTACATCATCAAATAAAACTCTTTGGGTTATATTAATATAATCCTCATAGAAAATTCTTTCATCAATAATAAGTCTTAAAATTGTCGGAATATCATATTGATCTTGAGCAGAATAACAATTTTTATGTAATTTACGTTCTTCTCTAACTTCTTTTACTAAAACTTTAAAATTATCATCAAGAATAATTATTTTCAATAGCTGATAAATATCGTAAATATGCCTTGAATGATCTTTAATATTATTTGACATCGTATAATCACAAAGAGCAAAAACTTTATCAACTAATGTTCTACTTGCCGATTGCACATGAATTTCAAATGGTTCCATTTCAAATTCTTCAATAGCCTTTAAATCACCAATTTCTTTAAGAAAATCATAAATCATTGATGTCACATTTTTAATTTCATAAGGAAAAGACTTTACCATAAATGCTGTTTCGACAAGTAGATATGGTTTTATTCCATTATTATTAAAAAGAATGGGATACTTAATTTCATAACGATTAAAATCTCTACGGCTATGAATATCTTCTATGTTTATTAATTCCAATGCAAGTTCATTGCAAACATCAATAATCGCTTGTTTAAGATTTCGCTTGTTTGATGAGGTTAGACTATTGATATCTAGGCTTAAATCAATATCTTCAGAAAAGCGATTGATAATTTTATAACACTTTGAAAGTGAAGTTCCACCTTTAAAGATTAAATTAGGTACTCTTTTAAAAAGTGATTCTAAAAAAAGTGTTACATAGTAGTCTTTTTCAACAATAGCAACTGATGTATGTAAACAATCTGCAACTCTTAACAAAGTGTCATAAAATAATTCAAAATTATTATGCAAATTCATTTATAATTCCACTCTCCATTATATTTCTAGTTGTTTTAGCAGGAAAAAAACCTGCTAATTTATAAACATCTTTACTTTTAATTCCTTTTTCTTTGATAAAATTAAATACTTCTTTTTGAGCCATTAAATTATTTAAATAATCTTTGACATCAATATTAGTAAATAATTCAAGAATTGTATAAGCATTAACATTTTCTTTGGTAATAGGTAGGCGTGATTTACGAAGAATTATTTTACGATTTTTTAGCAATTTTTTCCTTACAAACATTGTTTCATTGTTTGTTATAACTTCGATACTAGAAGG
This sequence comes from uncultured Bacilli bacterium, assembly GCA_947626825.1. Lineage (GTDB taxonomy): Bacteria > Bacillota_I > Bacilli_A > RFN20 > CAG-631 > CAKPXW01. The sequence continues at coordinate 16,471 of CANQTM010000029.1, forward strand.
TATTTGCGAGGTAAGCATAAAATTTTGTTTCATTTGTAATCCGCCATAAATACCATAAACTTCGTCATTATTAGTAATAAATTTTTTCACTACTACTTGTTCAACTGATATAAGTGATAAGCCGTAGCGGGTTTTGGTAGGAATATAATAAATACCATTATCAAATTTAATGATTTTTTTCTCATCTTCAGCCTTTTTTAAAATTTGAAATACGCGAGCCCTTGAATACTCTTTTATCTCTTCTAAAATTTCATTAGTAAAAATTGGTTCATTGACACCAAATTTATTTATTAATCTTTCAATCACAATCATTACCTCCTATAATGTATTATAAAATTATACTAATTTCAATTTTTTTTCATTATTTAAGTCTATTATACAATATTTAAACATATTTGTCATGAATTTATATTTTATGTTAATACAATTTTTTTTAGTTAAATCGACCTTAATAGTCTGTTAAAAGAAATCCTAGATAAAGAGGGATAGTAATTATTTTATCTACATTACCAATATTATGGTTTCCAAGTTTAATTACACCAGCTAAATGATGTTTTTCAGAATGAGCAAGAATGGTTTTGACACTTTTTGTGTTACCTCTATTGCTCTATTAAGCACTATAGCAATTTTTAAATATACTACTGTATGTAAACGATCTGCACCTTCTAACAAAGTGCTATAAAATAATTTAGAATTCTTATGCAAATTCTTTTATAATCCCACTTTCCATTATATTTTTAGTTGTTTTAGGTTTAGCTTAACTATTTCAAAGTGAAATACAACATTCATTATTATATTCATTTCTATTTTCATTTATCAAAATAATTAAAATTTGAATAAAAAAAGTGAGGTTTTAGGTCTCACATTATAAAATAAGAACAAAAGATTTTTTTATTAAGATATTTATTGGATATTAATTGTTATTTTATTACCTTGATAATCAATTGCAATATTATCATTTGTTTTTATTTTCTCACTTATAATATTATTTGCAACTAATGTTTCAATATTTTTAGTAATAAATCTTTTTATTGGTCTTGCACCATAATTATATGAAAATGAACTATCTAAAATGTATTTTTTTAAATTATCAGAAAATTCAACATTGATTTTATTTTCATATAATTTTTCTTTTAATTCATTAAGCATTTTGTCAATTATTTTCATACAAGTTTCATTATTTAAAGGTTTAAACATAATTATTTCATCAATTCTATTTAAAAATTCTGGTTTAAATGTTTGATGTAATAAAATATTTATTTTTTCATTTGTATTTGCATCATTATTTAATAAATATTCACTACCTAAATTACTTGTCATTATGATAATAGTGTTCTTAAAATCAACTGTTCGACCTTGTGAATCAGTAATACGTCCATCATCAAGTATTTGAAGTAATAGATTAAAGACATCAGGATGGGCTTTTTCTATTTCATCAAAAAGAACAATTGAATATGGATTTCTTCTAATTGCTTCAGTTAATTGTCCACCTTCTTCATAACCTACATATCCAGGAGCTGCACCAATTAATCTTGAAACTGAATAACGTTCCATATATTCAGACATATCAATTCTTACAATATGATTTTCACTATCAAATAAAGCTTCTGCTAAACTTCTAGCAACTTCTGTTTTACCAACTCCTGTTGGACCAAGACATAGAAAAGAACCAATTGGTTTGTTTTGATCTTTTATTCCAGCTCTTTGTCTAATAATGGCATTTGAAACAAGTTCTAAGGCTTCATCTTGACCAATAACTCTTTTTTGCAAAGTGCTTTTTAAATTTAATAACTTTTCTTTGTCGCCTTGCATTAATTTAGAAACTGGAATATTTGTCCATTTAGCAATTATTTCTGTGATTTTATCTTCATCAACTACTTCACTTAAAATTTTGTCTTGTGTATCATTTATAGCATTAATTTGTTTTTCTAAAGTTGGAATAGTTGAATATTTTAATTCGGCAGCTTTATTATAATTGCCATTAGTTAAAGCATCATCTAAATCTTTTTTTACTTTTTCTAAATCTTTTTTAAGATTATTTGCTTGTAAAATTTCTTTCTTTTCTTGCTCCCACTTAATTGTTAAAACATTTAATCTATTTTTTAAATCATTAAGTTCAGAAACTAGTTTATCTAATCTATCTTTACTTAAACTATCTTTTTCTTTACTTAAAGCAACTTTTTCAATTTCAAGTTGCATAATTTTACGATTTAATTCATCAATTTCGGTTGGATTTGATTCAAGTTGCATTCTAATTGAAGCACATGCTTCATCAATTAAATCTATTGCTTTATCTGGTAAAAATCTATCTGTAATATATCTATTTGATAATGTTGCAGCACTAACTATAGCACCATCTGTAATTTTAACTCCATGAAAAGCTTCAAAACGTTCTTTCAATCCTCTTAAAATTGAAATTGTATCTTCAACTGTTGGCTGAGAAACTAAAACTTTTTGGAAACGTCTTTCTAATGCGGCATCTTTTTCAATATAATTTCGATATTCGTTTAAAGTTGTTGCTCCAATGCAATGAAGTTCTCCACGAGCTAACATTGGTTTTAGCATATTTGATGCATCTAATGCACCATCTGATTTACCAGCACCAACAATTAAATGAAGTTCATCAATAAACATTATGATGTTACCATTTGATTCTTTAATTTTATTTAAAACAGCTTTTAGTCTTTCTTCAAATTCACCACGATATTTAGCGCCAGCGACTAATGCCCCCATATCAAGTTCATAAATTGTTTTGTTTTTTAATCCATTAGGAACATCATCTTTAACTATTCTTTGCGCAAGTCCTTCGACTATTGCTGTTTTACCTACACCTGGTTCTCCAATTAAAACAGGATTGTTTTTTGTTTTTCTTGATAAAATCATTATTAGATTTCTTATTTCTTCATCTCTTCCAATTATTGGATCCATTTTACCTTGTTTGGCTTCAGCAACTAAGTCTCTACCAAATTTTTCAAGGATGTTTTCATCATTTCCATAATCTTCAATGTTCATAATAACACCTCACTTAGCACTCTTTATATTTGAGTGCTAAATATATTATAAAACAGAATTTAGCAATGTCAATAGTTGAGTGCTAAAAATAAATAAAAAGGTGGAAATAGTCCCACCTATTAATTATAAAATTTAAATTTTATTTAGTTTTCCACAAAGAATGAAGATTGCAATATTCATATGCATTAACAACTACTTCATCATTATCTAAATGAAATATTGCCATAGGTTCTTGTCCTGCAACTAAGTTTTTACGATATAATCCTTTATTTGTTTCAAGATAAATCCATTCAATATGATGCTCAGGTAGCATTGGATGAGCAACGCTTCCAATTTTTACTTCAACATCATTACCATTAATTGTAATTACTGGTACATGTTTTTCATTGGCTGCATCAGTTGTATTAGGTACTAATTCAGTCATTTTTTCGCCACAACAAACTAAACTAACATTGCTATCTTTTACTTTAATAACAATTTGTCCACAATGATTACATTTATAAAATTTTACCATTTTCTAATTCCGTATAATGAATTTGGTTATGAAAATAACCACTAATTCATTAATCCTTTCTTAGCCTTTTAAAGCCATGCTAA
>CANQTM010000030.1 GCA_947626825.1 uncultured Bacilli bacterium
ATTGCTATCATCTCCAATATAAATCGCTATTGCTTTAAAGGTATCACTAGTAATTTCTTGATTAGGATCTTCCCATATCCAATTTTTATAATTTAAAATAATCTGATTTAGATTTGTAATTTTATAGTTAACGTTTATGACATTATTAGGTATTTCTTTAGGTTGAGGTGCTTTTTGTATGATAAAAGTTTTACAAATTTTATTGCAAAAATGTCCTTTTCCTTTGATAAAAACTTTGCCAATTCCAGCATTGATGTTATCATCGTATGTTAAAAGATAATCGATTCCTTCATGTAAAAGATTATTTTCATATGTTATTTGAATATCAGGAATGATTTGATCTCCAGTGTAGGTATAATTATCAAGAATTTTTATTGTTGCATTATTAATATCTATACTATCAGGAAAATCTTTATCAAGTTTAATTATATTAAATTCACAAGTGATGATTTCGTAAAAATCTTTATCATTTCCTATATATTTTAAAGAAACAGGATATTCTGTTTCATATTCAAGTTTTTCATTTTCATTTACCCATGTCCAATCATTAGGAATAGGTATATCGTATAAATATTCTGTATCATTATAAACTGTTAAAGTTTCATTTATTATTCCTGGTGGAGCTATTGCTTTTTTAATTTCAAAAATTGCCGTTTTTGTTCCTTTATAATTATTAATACCAATAATTTCTAAAGTTTTTAATCCTGGTGATTTAATATCTTGCACTTTTAAAATATAATCTTGGTCTTTTTTAAGAAGTTTATAATCTAGATAGACCTGAACTTCTGGAATTAAATCTTTATTTTTTACATATTCAATTATAGAATTTTTAATTTCAACTTGAGCAAATTGTAGATCGTTTAAATTTTCATCTTCTTCTTTATCGACAAGATTCGTTATGGCACGTATTTTTGCTGTTCTACCTGTGCTTTTAAAGTTCGTCCATTTTCCATTTTCTAGAAAATAAGTCATATCATTTGTAGAAGTATCTTGAGTACATCTTATTGAAACAGAAGCAGAAGATTTTGTTTTACATCTTACTACAACTGAATAATATTCTCCTAGATCTAAATTTAATGGATGATCTAAATCAATTGTATGCATTCCTGTGTCATTTATATGTGTATTCATATCAATAGCTGGAATGTTTTGTTCTGGAATATTAATTGGATCGTAAATATTGTTTGGGTTTGCATTTAAATGTTTATATATTTTGACATTTATATCTAAATCATCTTCTGGAGTATAAATCATCACAGCTTTTAATTGTTCTTGTTTTGTAGAAGTAGATAACTTAGCTTCATAAATAGCTCCTTGAGCTTCGCCTCCTGATCTATTCATATTAATAGTTACATCTCCATCATAATAATACATATTTTGATAGTCATCTCTCATAGCTATATCAATCGAATATAGACCACCAATTGGCTGTTCATAAGAAATATAATAAGCTGTGGTATTATTAATCATATTTTTTTTATAAAAATCATCTCCCCAGCTATTTTTAATGATCCAAGCACCATCATTTTGTGGGTGTTTAGGTGAAAAAGAGGAAGTTTTTATTGTATCATCCCAACCAATAATAAAAGACGTATGATTAGATGTTGCAGTATTATTAAAATATGTAAAGCTTGTTGGTGCGCTATAATTAAAAGTAACACCGCCATATTTTAAAATGGCTCTTTTAATATCTTCTTTATTATTAGATATACTTTGATAACTTTTTACATAGTATTTTGATTGTTTAAGTTTGCTTTTTATGACTTCATTAGACACTGATGAATGGAAATTGTTTTCATCTAAAAGAGTATATCCTTGGGTCATGATAGATAAAGCATTAGGAGAACCAGTATCACCCTGATTCCAATGTCCATAATTATAAAAATCATTTTTTGTTAAAAAAAGTGGATCTTGACTTCCATCACGAGTATGACGATTATATGCAGCAATTGTTTCATCAAAATCTAAATTTTCTTTTGTAGCATCTTTATCAATGCCTTTTCGGAGAATATTTGTTTCAGCAATGCCAACAGCAGCAAAAACCCAACAAGTGTTTTTGTTATATTGATTTCTTGTTGGTGTAATATAATTAAATTCTCTTCCGTCAAATTTTTCTAAACTATCTGCCCAATAATTTAATTGTTCATCATTAGCATTTTGTAAATCATCTAGATTTGTAGGTGAAATTTCATTTATGGTTCTTGTATCATTTTTGGCTTCTTTTACAACTATATTTGCAAATTTATGAAATGAAAAAACATTTGATCTAGGAATAGACCAACTATAAAAACAAAAAATCATCATAGCCATCATAGATAATAAATATTTTTTCATAAAGTTTTAGTTAATCTCCTCAAAATTATTTTATCATTCATTCATTTTTTTAGCAAATAATTATAAATTTCTTGTAAAAAATTATTTTAATTTTTAAATCAAAATATTGATTTAATAATCATGATTTATTTTTTTATGCATATTTTTCATATTTTTTAAAACTGTATTTTGCATATTTTAAGATATTAATTTAAACTAAAATTGCATATTTTAATAAATTGTGTTTTAATTGCCATTGGAGGTGTTTAATTTATGCGTAGAACTATGTATGATAAATTAGTAGAATGGAAATCAAGAAAAGAACATAAACCATTAATTATATATGGAGCAAGACAAGTAGGTAAGACATATTTAGTTGAAAAATTTGCCCAAAAAAATTATAAATATTTTTATTCTATAAATTTTGAGTTTAGTGAAGATGCAAGAAATATATTTTCTAGAAATTTAGATATTAAAACACTTCTAATGCAATTAACAACTTATCAACCAATACCAATTGAAGAAGGTAAAACTTTATTATTCTTTGACGAAGTGCAAAGATGTCCACAGGTTTTAACTGCTTTAAAAGTATTTGCTTTAGATGGACGATTTGATGTTATAGCTTCTGGATCAATGCTTGGAATTATTATGCATGAAGTTTCTTCTTATCCTGTAGGATATGTTGAATCATTATATATGAGACCTATGTCATTTAAAGAATTTTTGTGGGCCAATGGATATAGTGATGAATTAATTGATAATTTAAAAGAATATTTTGAAAAGAATGAAGTTGTTCCAATAGCTACTCATGATAAACTAAATGAATTATTTTTACATTATATTGTAGTTGGTGGTATGCCAGCAGCTGTAAAAAAATATATTGAAACTTCAAATATGCAACAAGTGATTAATATTCAAAAAAATATTCTTTTAGATTATAAAAATGATATTGCCAAATATGCTACTAAATTGACAAGAGAAAAAGCTAGAGAATGTTTTGAGTCAATTCCAGAACAATTAGCAAAAGATAATAAGAAGTTTCAATATAAAATTGTTAAAAAAGGTGGAACTGCTAGATATTATGGAAGCACATTGAATTGGCTTTTAGATGCAGGATTAGGAATTAAAGTAAATAGATTAAAAACTTTTGATATTCCACTTAAGGCTTATAGAGATTTAAATGCTTTTAAATTTTATTTTAATGATACAGGTCTATTATTATCTTTTTATGAACAAAATGTTAGTTTCGATATAATTAACGGAAATTTAGGTATCTTTAAAGGTGGCATTTTTGAAAATGTTATAGCACAATGCTTAATTGATAATGAATTACCTATATATTATTATCAAAAAAATGAAACTTTGGAAATAGATTTTGTAACATATATAAATGGAAAAATTGTTCCAATAAAAGTAAAATCAGGTAAAAATATAAAAGCATCAAGTTTAAAAAATATACTTGAAAAAGAAAATCTAGATTATGGAATTATTTTGTCAACAAATAATGTAAATTGTTTTAATTTGAAAATTAAATGTTATCCATTATATATGATTATGTTTTTATTAGATAAAAATAAAATGATATAGTAAAATCCTATAAAAATTTTAATAAAAATAAAAACAAACCTTAAAACCAAATTGAAATGGCCTAAGGTTTTGTTTTTTTAAAATAATATATCTTTTAGATATGGACCAATTAATTCATTCATTTTTAATGGTTCAATTTTTTCTTTGACAATTAAGTCATATTTGTATATTTGATTATCATAAGTTATTTTTAAATAGCAAACATTTTCATTTTCTAAAATAGGTAATGATAAATTATTATTTAAAACAATTTCTTTTGATATCTTATTTGGATCAAGTGTATTTTCATAAATTAAAATAATATCTTTAGGAGTGTATACTTTGATATCTTTTGTTTTAGCTTTTGGAATATTAATAGTACCAACTTCACTATTAGCATTATATAAAATGTTACCTTTTATTTTTGAAAAACCATAATCAAGCAGTGTTTTGGTCATAGCGTTTCTAATTTTTGAATCACTTGCATTCATTATTACACTTACTAAACGAACATTATTTCTAGATGCTGTTGCTGTCAAACATGATCCGGCTTTATTTGTATAACCTGTTTTTAATCCATCCATTCCTTGATAATATTTAATCATTTTATTTGTGTTTACAAGCCAAAATGGATTTTCACTATCTTCTCTTATATGACAATCATAAGTTGAAGTATAAGGTAATATCATTTCTTTATATTTTAATAATTCTAATGCTATTGTTGCCATATCTTTGGCACATGTATAATGATTTTCATCATCAAAACCAGTTACATTAACAAAATTTGTGTTTTCTAATTTTAAAGTTTTGGCCTTTTTATTCATCATATCAACAAAATTTGCATTTGTTGTTCCTACATATTCACTAAGTGCATACATTGCATCGTTTGCTGAAGCTATGCAAACACATTTTAATAAATCATCGACTGACATTTGTTCAAGTGGTTGTAAAAAGACTTGACTTCCTCCCATTTGAGAAGCCTCAAGTGAAACAGTAACAACATCATCTTTATTTATAGTTTTATTATCAATTGCTTCACAAACCAAAATCAAGCCCATCATTTTTGTCATACTTGCTGGATACATTTTTTCTAATTCGTTTTGTTTATATAACACTTTATTTGTACTTTCTTCAACTAAATATGCTGCTTTACAATCGAGTTTTAAATCCACTTCAGCATAAGTAACAATTTCTTTTGAATTATTTAAATTTATAATATAAGAAAATAATCCAAAAACAATTAAACAAATAGAAATAAGACCATATACTATTTTTCTTTTCATAATGACACCTCAAGAAAATATATGAACTTATAAAAACTAATTATTCATTTTTATAAAAAAATATATTATTACTTGTAAATTTATTATTATTTTTTTATTATATGATTAAAGAAGAAAAATAAAATGGAGGAAATCAAAATGAATGAAATTTTAAGATTTAAAGTATGTATTGCTAGTTTAGAAAATAAAATTTATAGGGTTGTTGAAATTTTAGATAGATTTACTGTTGCCGATTTAGCATATACAATTTTAGCTTCATTTAATTCGTTAGCTTATCATTTATATAATATAACTTATAAAGGTAAAAGTTATGATTGTTGGGTGTGTCCTTCAGATATTGTAGATATGACAAATGTTGTCAATGCAACTATAACAAGACTTAGTGATCTTGGATTAAAATATAATGATAAAATGGTTATGTATTATGATTATGGTGCCACAACAACTTTTAAAATTGAATATTTAGATTCATATCAAATTCATAAAGATATCGATCAAATTAATTATCCTTGCATAGTTGAAGGTGAAGGATTAGGTATGATGGATGATTTAGCAGATTTTGAGTTAAAAGAAATTGTTGATGAAACAGATGAATTTGGCTATTCAAATGCTTTTTTTACACCAGGTTATAAACTTGAAAATAAAAAATTTGATTATAGAAAATATAATTTAAGAGCCGACAATAAAAGATTAAAAGGACTTGTTCTTTTAATTAAAAATAGTTATGAAATAAAAAGTTAATTATATAATTAGATAATATTTTTCTTTGAAATTTAATTTTGACAATTGGCATTTTCAGCATATTCATGCTTATTTTGTCCATGATTTTTTAAATAAATAACAAATAGAATAACTGCAACAATACTACATACTATATCAGCAATTGGAGTTGCAATTACTAAGCCATTAACAGCTGGACTTATTATTTTAACTAAAATAAACATTAAAGGAATATCAACAATTCCTTTTCTTAATAATGCTAAAATTAATGATCTTATACCTTTACCAACTGCTTGGAAAAATGAAATAACAGTATAAGCAATAGCAGAAAATGGAGCGCCAATGCATAATATTCTTAAAAATTTAATTCCATAATCCAATGAGTTATATGTATCTTGTAAGAAAATTTCAGTAAGAGGTCTTGCAAATATTAAACAAATTATCATACATATTGTTGCTACACTAACTGACATTGCACCAGATAAATATACAGCTTTTTTCATACGTTTACGATTTCCAGATGATTTATTATATGCAATTAAAGGTAATACCCCTTGTGTCATACCCCTAACAATACTATGTGCCAACATATTAATTTTTTTAGCAATTCCAATACCTGATTGAGCAATAACACCACCTGCAGCATGCATTTGCTTTTCTAAAACAGCATAAGAAATATTTTCACATAAAGTCATTAAGCATGCTGGAATGCCAACTAAAATAACATTTTTAGGAATGGCTTCTTTAAATGCTTCAATTGTTGGTTTTAGTGTTATTAATGTGGTTTTACGATTATAAATTATTAAACATAAAAAATAAATTAAGGCAACACAATTTGAAATAAGTGTAGCGATAGCAACACCTAAAACTTCATTTCCAGGTTTTAAAATAACAAACATAAATAATGGATCTAATGCTACATTTAATAATCCACCTATTGCAATACCTAAACTTGCTTGAAATGATTTACCTTCAGCTCTTACTAAATGAGAAAATAATGTATTTAGTGCTGTTGGTATACCACCAATAACAATAACATACAATAGATAATCTTTTGCAAGTTTATTAACAGTTTCGTCAACACCACCTAAAATTTTAATAAATTCTTCACTTAATATAAATGCAAATAAACAATATAATGTTGTAATTATAATACAACCCCAAAATGCAAAACTAGCAGTGTTTTTGGCACGTAATGTATTTTTTTTGCCAAGTGCTCTAGACATTACACTTGCTCCACCAACACCAAATAAATTTGAAATTGCTGACAAAAACATAAATGCAGGCATACAAACAGTAATTGCAGTAATCAAATAGTCATCATCAGACATACTAACAAAATATGTGTCTGCAATATTATAAATGACTAAAATAATTTGACCAATAACTGATGGTATTGCCAAATTAATTATTGCTTTAAATATAGATGTTTTTTCAAACAAATCTTTGTTGCTCATCTATATGAACTCCTTTCTTAAATACAAAAAATATTATAAATTTCCTATTTCCTATTATTTAGAACTTTAAAATTTTCTTGAAATAAATTACAAGTTATATGATAATTATATTGCAAAATCAAATAAAGTCAAATTATAATTTTTGCTACATCTATAACAAAATCTTATAGGAGGATATAAAAATGCTTGATCAAAAAATATATTCATTAGTTGCTGTATATGAAACTGGTGGCTTTTCAAGTGCTGCAAAAAAATTGTCAATTACTCAGCCAGCTGTTAGTCAACATATAAAATTATTAGAAGAAGAATTAAATGTTAAAATTTTTACAAGATATAATGGTAATATTACTTTAACAAGACAAGGAGAAAAGATTTTAAAGTGTGCCAAAAAAATGTTAGGGCTTGAAAAACTTCTAATGCAAGACTTAACTGATAGTAAAACAATGATGGATCATATAACTGTTGGAGTCACTCATACAGCTGAAAGTAATGCAATAACAGAAGCATTGGCTAAATTTTGTGCCGAAAATAATGGCATTAGAATGAAAATTATTACAAGTTCAGCGGCTAATTTGTATAATTTATTAAAATTATATGAAATTGATATGGCTGTTGTCGAAGATCAAATATTAGATTCATCATTAGAATATATCCCATTAGATACTGATTATTTATGTTTAGCAGTTTCACCAAATCATCCCTTTGCTAAAAAAGAATTAGTAACCCTTGAGGCCTTAAAAAAAGAAAAAATGATTTTACGTTTACCAAATTCTAGTACACGTACTTTATTTAATTCACATTTAGAAAGTAAAAATATGACAATTGATGAATTTAATGTTATTTTGGAGGTTGATAATGTTGCTACGATAAAAGATTTAATTAGACGTGATTTAGGTGTTTCTATTTTACCAAAAAGTGCTTGTCTTGATGAAATAAGTAAAGGGAAAATTGTTATAGTTCCAATTAAAAATCTTAGTATGACTAGAAAAATTAATATTGTTTATTTAAAAGATTTTTCTTCAACTGAAATTCCATCTGCTATTTTAAAATCATATAAAGAAGTAACAAGTAAAAAATAAATATATTAAAATATGTAAAAATAAAACAACTTAAGTTGTTTTATAAAATATAATATGAAATAAAAAATATTTTTAGAATTATTTTTTTAACAAATCAGCAATTGAATTCAATATAACTTTGGCTTTAATATTTTGATTATTATAAAATTCTAAACTGGTTTCGCCACTTAAAACTAAAATTGATAAAAAATTATTATTATTTGCAAAAGCAATATCAGTTACCAAGCGATCACCAATCATTGCAATTTCATCATTTTTTAATTGAAAACGATTTTTTAAAGTTTCACCCATAATTTGGTATGGTTTACCACATATAATATCTGGTAATCTTTTTGTGCTTTTTTCAATTAAGGCAATAAATGAACCAATATCTGGAACATAAAAAGGTTCAGCAGGACAATTTATGTCAGGATGAGTTGCAATATATGTTTTCCCTTGATTTAAAAAAGTAGTTAATTTAACTAATTTTTCATAAGTTAATGTTGTATCATAACCTAATACAACTAAATCAGGATTAGTATCATTTAAAGTGATGTTATATGAAATAAATTCATCTTCTAAGGCTTTTGTTCCAACTAAATAAACACTTTTATTTTTATAATGTTTATTTAGATATTCACAAGTTGCTTGTCCAGATGTGTAAATTTCATTTTTGGAAATTTCAATTCCTAATTTATGTAATTTTTCAATATATGATGTAGCACTTTTTGATGAATTATTTGTTAAAAATACAATTTTTGCTTTTTTGCGCAAATATTCAATTGTTTCTTTTGCTTTAGGAAGCAATGTGTTTTCTAAATATATGGTTCCATCCATATCCAAACAATATAATTTAATTTTTTCTAATTCATTCATCTTGATCAATCCTTAACTTTTTGCAACAATATTTTAACAAAGAATAATTCATAAAGCAAATAAAAAGAGCTTGATTAAAAGCCCTTTTAAGAATTATTTTTCAACAACTAATACTGAATTTGAAACAGGTCTTGAATTATAACCCGAAACAAATGCATATGATCCATCTGTATTTCTTGTAAACATTCCAGTAGAACCACCACCATCAAAATTCATTGCATCTCTACAGCCAAGATATCTTAAAAAGTCAGCAGCATCAGTTAAATTAAAGTTATATGAGCCACAAGTTACAATAACAACTTTTCCATCTCCTGTAATACCAATGCAAGTTCTTGAATTTTTACCAGTACCACCATTTGAAGTTTCTTTATTAAGATTTGGTGCAATTTGATAATTTTGTAATAATAAATGACGACCACCAATATATGTTTTTAAGCCATTATAATCACTGTTATCACTATATGTTGTGCCAACTCTTACAAGCATATTTGTTTTAGCTTTATTTAAAAATGAATCACTAACAACTAAAGCAGCTTGATTATCATTTAATGTAACACTACCTGAATATTTTTTTGAAATTGAAGTGATTTTTGCATCAAATGGAATATTAATGTCACCAACTTTATTATCATATGAAGCAATTTTTTCAAGATAAACTACATTTTTACCACTTACTGCTTGTCCAGATTTAGTAATTAATTCATAGTTTCTAGCTCTTGCTGATCCTATATAATGATCTTCTAAATAATTATCATTTATATAATCTATAACATATTTATCAAGCATTTTTGCTGAACTATCATATAATTCAATATAATTATCAAATCTATAAAAAGTATTTGCATTTGGTGCAACATTGATTATTCTTGGAACATTATTATATGTAACACCAAAGCCCCACATACCATTAACTAAGCCACCATAATCAGTACTTTTTGCACTGACAACAACACCATCTTTAATCATTGCACCATTTGGTAATCCCAATCCAAAGAAATCACCATTTACACCTGCATATACTTTTCTTGTTGTTGCATTTTGGTATGCTTTAATTTGTTCACTAACTATTTGTTTGCTAATATTAAAATATGTATTGTTTGGTGAACCTGCCTCTATTGTTGCATAATTTAAATCAACTATTAATGACCATACTTTAACATTGCTTTTACCATTTGTAGCATTGTATGAATATCTTGTAGCTACTACACCTGTTCCAAGATTAGTTACTTGTGGATTTAATTGATTTGCATAAAAATATTCTCCTGTATAAGTTGGCGCAACAGATTGTTCAAATTGATAAGACAATAAACCAGGTAATTTGGCTTCACCAACAACAAGTTTCATACTTTTTTGAATATTATTTGCTGAACTTATATAGACATAGGCTGTTCCATTTGATTTAGCAGTAACAAGTCCAGTTGAAGAAACTGTCGCAATATTATTATTTGAAATTGAGTATGACAATTTTTTATTTGTAGCATTACTTGGATTAAAAGTTGCACTGATTTGATATGTTTGACCAATATTTAAAGTTATTTCACTATCTTTTAATGTGAAATCTTTTAGTTCAATACTAGGAGTACTAGAACTGCTTGGTTTAGTTGAAGAACTAGGCGTACTAGAACTGCTTGGTTTAGTTGAAGAACTTGGGGTACTAGAACTACTTGGTTTAGTTGAAGAACTTGGGGTACTAGAACTACTTGGAATAGTTGAAGAACTAGGGGTACTAGATTCAATTGGTGTGCTTGGAGTTATTGATTCTGCTGTTGAAAGTTCATTTGAAGAACTATTTTCTATTCCAGATAAACTACAACTAGTAAGCATTAAAATAGATAACAATAATATTTTTTTCATAAAACTAATTTCCCTTCATTTTGTTATATAAATCATTTGAAAATGATGTTTTTGCAAGTGGAGTAATTGAAACATAACCATTTTTAATGGCAATTGTATCATCATTTTCATCAATACCATCTTCTAAGATATTTCTTGAAGCAATCACTTCATTACCATTAAAAATAAAATTATTATTTACTTTTCTAAAAAATTGTTTGGTAAGTTTAATTCCTTTTATTTCTTTATAATCATTTGTTGGAAAGTTAATATTTAATATATGATCATTTGCTAAATAATTATTTTTAAAAATATAGTCAATTACATCTTTTCCATATTTTTTTACTATATCAAAATTATTGATTTGTGTAGAAAATGCAAATGTTTTAATACGATAAACCAATGCTTCAAAACATGCACCCAATGTTCCAGAATATACTGCATCAAATGATAAATTATAACCATTATTACATCCAGAAACTACTAAATCAAATTTAACATTTAATGTATTAATTCCAAAACATACACAATCAACTGGAGTGCCATCTAATTCATAATTAAATTCATCATATTTATGATATTGCATAGGTTTATTAATTGTAATACTACATGATGCACCACTTTTTGTATTTTTTGGAGCAACAATATAAACTGTTCCATAGTCTTTTAGTATTTCTTTTAATAAATTTATACCAATTTGATTATAACCATCATCATTGGTTAATAATATGTTCATAAGTACCACCCACCAAATTTGTCAAGATACATTTTTAAAAAATATATAACAATTATAATAAAAATTCAATTTGTTGCAAGCAAAAATAAAAAAATACCAAAAATCGGAAATTTTTTTACTTGTTTTCTAATTTTATGGCAGTTTTAAATATAAAAATAATGTACAATTATTAGAAAATGTGTATTATTTTTTTAGTATATAAATGCCCATTTATTATATTTTTATACCCATATTATAATATGGTGATATTATGGAAAAATTATTAAAAATAAATCCAATTGTTTTAGCATTAATCGCTACATTGTTTACATATATAATGAATTTACTTGGAGCATGTGTTGTAATATTCTTTAAAAATATTTCAAAAAAACTACTTGATGGTTTTTTAGCACTTGGTGCAGGAATTATGATTTCTGCTAGTTTCTTTTCATTATTAAATCCAGCAATAGAACATGCAGAAAAACTTAATATGATTAGTTGGTTATGGGTAAGTTTGGGCTTTCTTTTAGGAGGACTTTTAATTGTTTTTGCAGATATTTTTTTAGGCAAAATATTAATTAATAAAAATAAATCATCTAATTTAAAAAGAACTATTTTAATGTTTTCAGCTATTACAATTCATAATATTCCAGAAGGAATGGCTGTAGGAATTGCTTTTGCTGGCTTAATGACCAATAGCGAATTATCAATATTAATAGCTGCTATTATGCTTGCTATTGGTATTGGCATTCAAAATTTTCCAGAAGGTGTGGCCACAACATTGCCATTAAGACGTGAAGGATTTTCAAGAAGTAGAGCACTTTTTTATGGTCAAGCAAGTGGGGCAGTAGAACCTATTGCTGGTGTTCTTGGTTGTATTTT
Source organism: uncultured Bacilli bacterium (assembly GCA_947626825.1). Taxonomy (GTDB): domain Bacteria; phylum Bacillota_I; class Bacilli_A; order RFN20; family CAG-631; genus CAKPXW01. The sequence goes on from CANQTM010000030.1 coordinate 12,704, forward strand.
TGCAATGCAAATTCAATATGCATTACCAATTTTACTTTCATTTGCTTCTGGTGCAATGATTGCTACTTGTGTATCTGAATTGATTCCTGAATCAAGTAAAAATCATAAAACCTTATCAACAATATTTTTTATTTTAGGTTTTGTAATTATGATGATATTTGACGTTGCATTAGGTTAAAATAATTTTATTGAATAAAAACATCTAAGATTAGTATGATTGGATAATAAATGAATTTTATTTTATAATTTTCAAAATCATATTTAATATTATCAAATATCTTATAGTATGATTTTTTTATCTAACATTTAAACCAAATAGTTGTGGTAAAATTACAAATTTTAGTTTAAAATAATAATGCCAACCAAAAAAGCAAGATGTTTTTATGCAATGAATTAGTCTTGGGTCCTTGGTTTGGCGACTATATCTCACCTAGTTCATTGCATAAAGATAGTGAATGAAAATATGCCAAACCAACCTTCATATTACAAGAAATTGTTTTTTACTTTTTAACTTTAAATGACAATATTGAAAAAGATTTAATGAGATAATTAAAAGTACCACGAACATGATTTAAAGATGTTTGAAGATATTTTGTTATGAATGAAATAGAATTTTTGATTTTTAATTCTAAAAAAATTAAAGTACATTGATATGGAAAAATAGAATACAAATATAAAAAAGCAAACCCTTATGCCACCACGATTTGGTTTAAAGGTTTGTTTTTTAATTGTTTCTATTATCAAGGTTTATTCAAGAATTAATAACAACAATACTATAATCATTATTTATAATATTCTGCTTGAACTTTATATTGTTCATAAAATTTTCCTTTTTTTTCAATTAATTGACTAAATGAACCTTGTTCATATATTGCGCCATTTTCAATTACAATGATATTATCACATTTTTTCGCAAAGCTCATTCTATGAGATATAATAATTGCACTATTGTGATAGATAGAATCATTAAATATATTATTTATTTTTTGCTCATTAAATGGATCTAAAGTGGCAGTTGGTTCATCAAAAATATATGTCTGCGCATTTTTATAAATTGCTCTTGCAATTGCAAGCCTTTGCCTTTCGCCACCTGACATATCTATTCCGTCTGAATCAATTTCTCTATCTATAAATGAATTCTCTTTCAATTTTAATTGTTCTACTTTTTCTTTTAATTCTACCTTTGTAATCGCATCAATGAATCTGTCTTCTTCAAAACTATCAAAACATATATTATCTTTTATAGAAATCTTAAATAATTTAAAATCTTGAAGGATAGAAGAAAATAATTTTAAATATTCTGAATAGTCATATTCCTTAATATTTATTCCATTTAATTTAATAACGCCAGAAGTTGGCTCATAAAATCTCAATATTAATTTGATAATTGTAGATTTACCAGTACCATTTTCACCAACAATTAAAGTTTTTTCATTTAATGAAATTTTAAGTGAAATATTATGTAGTATTTCATTATCCGTATTTGGATATGTAAAACATACATTTTCAAATTCAATTATGTTTACATCTTTAAATTCTATTTTTTGGTTAGATGAGCTAGTTACATTTGGATATTCCATGAAGTTGTTATACACATCAGCATAAGTTTTAAATTTTGAAAATTTTACAATCATATCCGACATGTTTTGAAATGCGTTATACATTTCATTTGCTGTTCCAATATAGACAAAAAATGAGCCAATAGATATTTTTCCTAATGAATATTTGTATATCATCATTATATATATTCCTAAATTTTCAATAAAACCAATTAACTTTAAAATTATATCCATTAAATAATTGTATTTATGAACATGCTTTTCATGTTTTATTTTTTCTATAGCATATTTGTCATATAACTCTTTATAAAGTTTTTTCGACTTAGGATATAATCTTATTTCTTTACCATATTCTAATTTGAATAAAATATTTTCATAATAATCAGAATATCTAGATATTTTATTGCCCTTTATTTCAAAATCTTTATTTTTTTTAATAATCTTTCTATTAATTAAGAAATTTACACAAACTATTATAAAAACAAATAAAACTATGTACCAATCTAGTGTTGCAAGAATAGCTATGATTAATGCCATTTTAACAATAGAACTTATAAATACATTAAAGAAATTATAGACAATTTCACTACAAGTCCATGGCATTTTCATTGAGTTATTAAACTCATCAAGGCTTTTTTTGGTCTCCATATATTTAAAATCAATAATTATTGATTTGTATATATTTTTCTTGTTAAAGATGTATGGCAAATTGTAAACGCCTGATTGAAATTTTGCATACAAAAAATATGATAATATGGTTAGAATTAATGATACTCCTGAAAATAGTAAAATAATTAGATATACTTCATTGACTTTGCCATTAATTAGATAGTCAATAATTAATGGTGGAAACAAAATTGTTGGAAAAGAAAGAAAAGCACTGCATAATCCATTTAATAACTGATAAAAAATATCTTTTTTATTATGTTTCCATTCTATCTTTAAAATATTTAAAAATGTCATTTTTTCTGCTTTATTCATATGAATCAACCTCTTTTTCATAGTTTTGTGCCTGTGATTCAAATAAACGATGATATAAACCTTTTTTTGCCATTAATTCATCATGAGATCCATATTCTATTAATTCACCATTTTCTAAAACAATAATTTTATCTGTAAATCTGCAACTAGATAATCTATGTGATATGAAAATGCATGTATCATTTATAAAATCATTTAAGTTTTGATATAACTCGTTTTCACTTTTGGCAGATAAGGATGCTGTTGGTTCATCATAAATTGTTATTAGACTTTGTTTATACAAAGATCTAGCAATAGCGATTTTTTGCCTTTCCCCACCAGATAAATCAATTCCATCATCATCTAATAATTTAGTTATTATGGAATTTTCTTTGTTAGGAAGATTATTTATTTTTTCAGCAAGTCCAACTTTTTCAATATAGTTATTAATGTTACCATTTGGTTTATAAAAACAAATATTTTCACTAATTGTAGAACTATATATCTTAAAATCTTGGAATACAGGAGAAAACAATTCGTAATATGATTTAGTATCAATATTTTCAATATCAATACCATTGATAAGAATTTTTCCGTTTGTTGGTTTGTATAATTTCATCAATAATTTTATAAATGTTGATTTACCTGAACCATTTTCGCCAACTAATGAAATCTTTTTATTTGTTATTTTAATATTTACATTTTTTAAGGCATATTTATCACTATTTGGATATATGTATGAAACATCAACAAACTCAATTGATTTAATTTCATTAATGTGTATTTCTTCTTTTATTTCCACTTTTTTATAATTCATAAAATCTAAGTATTTATCAAAATATAGTTTTTCATTACTAATTGATAAGAAATTTCCAATTATAGAATTTACTAATGAACTGAAATTTAAAAATGCAGCAATAAGCATTGAATAGTCACCGATAGTTAATTGTCTAATATTATACGTATATGCCATATATGAATAAATTACAATTAAAATAACAGATGAGATAATTGTTGGTATTAATGAATATTTCAAATTAAATAAAGTTAATTTATAGCTAAAGTTTGCATGATTTTTGGAAGCATTATCTATTTGTTTTGAAATATATGGAAATGTATTAAACATTCTATTTTCTTTTGTGTATTCATTACTTGCAAAACCACTAGTTGAATATTGAATTTTTCTAATCAAATTATAATTGTTGGTGAAATAATCTCTTATTTTTTTATTTTTCTTATTATCAAAAAACGATTTAATAAAATATAAAATTACACATAGGATTATTGCAAAAATAGATACTTCTTTTAAGAAAATAATTATTACAATTAGTGAAATAATATTTGATATAATTATACTAAGTTTATTCATTATGTGAATGTTTGAATTTCTATAAATATATTCTTTGGCAATATTATAATCATCTTGATATTTGCTATTTTCAGTACTTTCAAAAAAAATGTCATCCAAATCATTTAATAGTTTTTTCTTTTCATTCATTAGAATTATTGAACTAACATTTTGGATTTTATATTCTATAAATTTTAATATACTTGCATTAATCAATTGTAAAAACAACATTAAAAATGCATAAAAGAAGGCCATATAAACATTTAAATCAGGATATAAAGAATCAATAATGTATTTTGAAAATATAGTATAATATATTGGACTTAAGCTATTAAATATTATACTAAAAAAATAAATTATAAATACTTTTTTATTTGTTTTCCAAATATGTGAAAATGTGATTGAAGTCATTCTTATTATATTTTTCATCATTGATTTCTGCCCTTCTTACGATATAACGATAACACAAAAAAGTAATTTTGTGTGTATTACTTTTGAAAATAACATAAAAAAATAAATTTAATTTGCATAATTTAATAAATTTTTTATTTTAAATTATAATATTTTGCTTGAGCATAATACATTTCATAATATGAACTATTTGTTTTAAGCAAATTTTCATGTGTATCAAAACCAGAAACTGCATTATTTTGTAAAAAAAGAATTTTATCAGCTTGTGACACAACAGAAAGTCTGTGTGAAACATAAAAAATTGTTTTATCTTTCAATGCTTTTACAAAGGTGTCTAATAATTCACTTTCAGATAACGGATCTAATGCCGACGATGGTTCATCTAAAATGACAATTGGTGAATTCTTAAATAATACTCTAGCTAAAGCTAATTTTTGTGTTTCACCACCAGAAAGTAAGATGCCATTTTCATCAAAAGATGTTCCTAAATTTGTATCAATTCCTTTTGGTAATGAATTTATTTTTTCTAAAAGTCCAGCTTTTGAAAGGCAATCAATAATCCTTTTTCTTATTTCATCAGTGTTTTTGTATTCATCTAACGCTACATTTTCAGCAATAGACATCTCATAATATTTATAGTTTTGAAATACAATACCTATATTATTCCTATATGATCTATATTCTATTTCTTTTAAATTTTTATCGTTAAAGTATAACTCACCACTACTTACATCATATAGCCTACATAATAATTTACAAAGAGTGGATTTACCAACTCCATTTTTCCCAACAATTACATACAATTTATTTTTTTCAAAAGTAAGATTAACATTTTTTAAAACATAATCGTTACTAGTTGGATATTTAAACGAAACATTTTTAAAAGTATAAATTTTGTCTGTTTCTTTTATGTCATTACAACTGATTCCATAATTTTCAATTGCTATTTTATTTTCTATTGACATAAAATTCCTATAATCATCAATATATTTTGAATTAGCGTATAAATTTATTATACAATTTATAAAATTACCAAACTGCGATGAAATTGTATTTAATGCTGAAAGAGACATTGTAAAATCTGCAAATGTCATATTATAATAAAGCATTTGAATTGCTAAAAAGGCATATAAAAATACTTGTTCTAATGTCATTAATATATTTCTTAATGTGTCTGTTTTAAAAATTCTTGATACAAGTTTTTTAAATAAATTTTGCATTTTAGTAATTAATATATTATATTTTTTTATAAATAGATTAGATAATGAATACATTCTTAATTCATTTGCAGTAGATTCATTAAAAAAAACATTCATATAATATGTGATTTCTTTGTTGATTGGTGCTAATTTTTCTTGAGTATTGTATATCACTTTTTTATCAACTAATGTAATAATTATTTTAAAAATTAAAAGAATTAATAGTATTACAAATACCCATATTGATATAGTTGATAAAATAAAACTAACTGAAACTATACTTTTATAATAGAGGAAAATGAAGCAAAAATATTATCTATATAACCAGTAATGTAATTACCTCTTACTGCTTTTTCTGCCATTTCTTTTTTTGTTGTTACGCTTGGAGAATAAAGTATTTCATAATCCATATTTACCGTTTTTTCTAAAAATGAAAATAAAATACCATTGCGCAAACTATCTGATTTTATTGATGCATGTTTTGAAATTAAATTATGTATCAACCTATCTGTAAATAATACAACACCTAAAATAGTTATTGTCAAAAAAACACTATTTACATTTCCTAAAGTAATTTTTTCAACAATTAATTTATATATATATGCTGTAAGCGTAGGAACTATTCCTGACATGCATGATGAAATAAATTTAAATAAAAATATTTGCTTGCTATATTTCCAAACTAAATGTAACGAATATATCTGGTTGGACATTATTTTTTTGATTTTCATTTTATTTTACCTTCTTTCCTATAATAATCTTGAATTGATTCAATAAATTATTTTATATATTATTTAAATTATCAAACATTCTCAAGGTAGTTTCATATTCAACATAAGAATTATTATTTACTTTTAAATATTATTCTTGAATATTGATTGCATGAAATCGCTATTTTATTGTGATATTTTTTGATACTAATTCAAATGTGATAAATAGTAATTCATCTTTAAAACTTCTATTTGAAAAAATATTTTCTTTTATTTATATTAACAAATTATATTAACATAATGCAATAAAAAAATATGTGACATCAATAATAGCAAAAAGTAATAATTAAGCGGCGTAATTAAAATTTTAACTTCAAAAATAATAATTTAAAAATGTAAATTGTAATATTTGTTATGGAATATTTTTATCGTTTAAACGGATCTTTGGAGGTTTGTGCAATAGATTTGACAATTTTTAAAAATATTATATATATTAACAAGTTAATATAT
>CANQTM010000031.1 GCA_947626825.1 uncultured Bacilli bacterium
TTTCTATAAAGGATGTTAATGCCCTTCTACAAACAGAGTTTTAACACCCCAAATTGACCCGATTTCCTAAATTCAGGATTTATTAATATTTTTAGCAAGAACAATTATTTTAATAAAAAGAGTTCTAAATTATCTTTAGAACTCCAAAAATTATTTTTTATCGTCTTTAATTGTATCTTCTTTTTCTTCACTTTTTTTAGGCCTTTCAATTTTAGGATCATCATCATCTTTTATAATTTCTTTGTTGTTTTTTCTAATTCCATCGACTAATTTTGTTCCTAAAACTCCAGCAAGTAATGACTTGATATCGACACCTAGTGTTTTATTTAAACTATCAATAACTTGACTACCATTATTAGTGATTTCTTTTGCAAGATTAGCAGCATTTCCTTCACCATACATTGTAATGTTACCAATTTTACCATAAGCTGCAGCTAATGGTTCGCTGTATGCTTTTACAATTGCAGGTAAAACATTAGAATTTAAAATAAGTTCAAGGACACTAGCTTCGCCCATTTTTTTCATAGCTTCTGCTTTCTTTTCGATTGCTTCGGCTTCAGCTCTACCTTTAGCTAAAATACCTGCAGCTTGTTGTTCAGATGCATATTTATCTGCTTCAGCTTTAGCTTTTAATGCTTCAGCTTCTTGAACAAATTCAAATTTTTTAGCTTCAGCAGCTTTTTGTCTTTTGTAAAGTTCTGCTAAAGCTTCTTGTTCTGCAGCATATCTTTGAGCATCTGCTGTTTTTTTCACACTTGCTTCTAATTGTCTTTCTTGTAGTTCAACTTCTTTTTGTCCAAGTTCAACTTCACGTTCTCTTTTAGCAATGTCAGCATTAACCTTTGCAACATTTATTTCTTCTTGTCTTTTTTGTTCTTCGATTGAATATGCAGCATCAGCACCTGCTTTTGCAGTATCTGTTTGAGTTTTTAATTCAGCAGATTTTAAAGCTAAAACTGTGTTTTGTTCAACGATTAATCTTTCGGCATCGACACGAGCTTTATTGGCTGCTTCATTAGCTTCAGATTGGGCAATTTGAACATCTCTTTCAGCTTGAGCACGAGCAATTGAAGCATTTTTAGAAATTTGTGCAATGTTGTCGACACCAAGATTTTCTATGACCTTGTTATTGTCAACAAAATTTTGAATTGTTAAATTAATAATTTGAAGCCCCATTTTTGCCATATCTTGCATAGCGTTTTCTTTAACTTTTTCAGCGAAAAGATCACGATTATGTACTAGTTCTTCAAGTCTCATTTGACCAATAATTTCACGCATATTACCTTCCAAAACTTCTTTTGCAATAGCCTTTATTCCTTCAAGATTTTGTGTCAAAAATATTTGAGATGCTTTAGCTAATGCTTCAGGCGCTGAATCAATTTTAATATTGGCAACACCATCAACAAAAATGTTAATAAATTCTTTTGTTGGTACAGCACTAGCGGTTTTGATATCCACTTGAATTAAACTTAAAGGAATTTTATCAACTCTTTCAAGACCTGGAATTCTAAAGCCTGCTCGTCCAATTAAAGTTCTTTGTTTAAATGGACCTGTGATAATAAAAGCAGTGTCTGGTGGAGCTTTAACATAAGAAACACCAATTAAAATTAAAATTAAAGCAATAACGGCAACGACAACAATAATAACGATATGCCATGGTTGTAATGCAAATAAAATCATATTTTTCCCTCCTTTGCCAAGAATCGTTATGTGATTTGTGGTAAGAAGTTATATTATACAAAAAAACTTTTACCACATTTCGTAGTAAAAGTTTGACCATTTTAAAATCGAATCGGATAATAATTATCGTATTGACGGAATCGATTCCCATGTGGGATAGTTACTTCCTTTTACAAATTTATTATAACATGTCCTTGTTAAAAATCAAGAATATTTGATAAATTATCAATTTAAATTACACAATTATTTTTTTAATGTTTCTAAATATTTGTCTTTTATTTGTTGGTAAATTTCTTTAGGTATATCTAAATTAGCTTTTGAATATGAAGGTTGTAATTGATCTTTAGCTTTTTTAGGATCTGTACAAGCAAAATCATTTCTATATTTTTCTTTTTCTTTATCATCTTTTAAATTTGGTATATCCATAGTAATACCACCATTTAAAACAGATCTATATGCAAAAAGTCCAGGAAGGAACATATCCAATGCTTCATAAACATCAACTATTTCTGCATCAGCATCACCTAATAGTTTACTAATAAAATTATACATTGTATAAAAATCTGAGCCACCATGACCTAACAATTTTGCTTTTTCACTTAATTTATCTTTAGGTTCATAATATATAAATCTATCAATATTTTCACCCTCATAATGATCAAGATTAGTATAAATTTTTTCATATGCACCAGATGTTGGATTACATTCTCTTCCGCTTTCTGCAGTTCCTAATGAACCATAGATACTATACCATACTGAGTTTTTACTAGGGCCTACACCATGTAAACTTTTAATAACTCCACCATTTTCTAATGTAATAATAATTAAACTTCCCCAGCCGGCTTTGGCGCCCATTCTAGCCATACGAGAATTAAAAGGCATTTCAACGCCAATAACTTTTTTGGGCTTTAAATTGGTAATATGAATAAGAGGTCCAATTGAATGAGTACAATAATAAAATGCAGACATTGTGTTTCTCCAATGGTCAGGATTACCATATGTAATTATTGGCCATAGTGATTCACAATTATGCATATATTCACCTTCAGCATATTCAAATGTTCCTAAAGCACCACTTTTATATAATCTTCTCATTTCTCTTGGTGCAGACATATAGCAATAATTTTCTGCATAAGCATATATCTTACCACTTTTTTCAACAGCTTCTACTAAAGATACTGCTTCAGCCATATTTTGAACTGGTAATACTTCACTTAAAACATTTTTTCCATGTTCAAGACATTTAATTGCCAAAGGAGCATGTTCATTAGCATAATTTGCTAAGATAATAGCATCTACATCAGAATTTAAAAGTTCATCAAAATTATCATAATATTTAATATTGTTATCTTTTAGTTCGTTTTTTGTTTTTTCAAGTTCATCTTTCCAACAATCACAGATTGCAGCAAGTTCTACTCTGTTATCGGCTTTGCAATAATCAATCATTGCACGTCCTCTATGTACGCCAACAACACCAATTTTAATTTTTTTCATAGTTCCTCCTAAATTAATATTTATTTTCGTTTTAAATATATCATGTGATAAATATATCAACAATGGAAAAAAACTTTATAGATATGGAAAAAAGTTACTAATTAAAATTAAAAAATAATATAGTTAATTTGTCATATTTATAATATAATTAATAATGTATTCAATATAATTTTCAATTGTAGATGAATATATTTAAAATTTATATATAAAAAGAAATTTAAAAATATGGAAAAAAACATTTAATAGTTAAAAAGGATTTTACTATATGAAATATGATAATATTTGCAAATTTGTTCCTACATTAGATAATAAACCTAATGAAATAGTTCCTATAAATTTTGTTTATGAAGTTACCAACGCTAATGAAAATTTAATGGTTCGTTCAGTATATGCCATACATTTAGTTATCAATGGAACTGGTGTTTTTTGTTGTGATGGAGAAGAAAAAAACATAGAAAAAGGAGACATGTTTTTTACTTTGCCAAATAATTTATATGCTATCAAAAATGTTTCAAATTTAGAATATATTTATGTTTCTTTTTTAGGACTTGGAGCTTCTAGTTTATTACAAAGAATTTCTTTTTTTGACCATAGAACTATATTTAAACACAATGAAGAACTAATAGAATTTTGGAAAAAAGCTTTAGAAATAGCTAATTCAAAAAATATAGATTTAATATCTAAAAGTGTTTTAGAATATTCAACTTCTTTGCTTATTGCTGATTTACCATTATCAAGCCATAGTGAAAATATTGGTAACATTGAAAAATATATTCGTGAACATTTTACAAGTAGCAATCTAACATTGCACTCTTTGGCTTTAAAATTCAATTATAATGAAAAATATTTATCAAAATTGTTTTATCGTTTTACAGGTATTTATTTTAATGATTATTTAACTAATTTACGAATAAATGCTGCTTGTAGTTTAATTCAAGAAGGGCAAACAAGCATAAAAGAAATAGCTAGTGCATGTGGATTTACTGATCCATTATATTTTTCAAAAGTGTTTAAAAGCAAAATGCAATGTTCACCTTCTAATTTTATAAAAAATAAAAAATAATTTTAAATTAGTTCTTTATTTTCTTTCATTTCTTTTAAAACAAAAATTGTTAATATTAATGAAATAATTAAAGTTAAGACATCTGAAATCGGCTGTACCACTTTAATAAAACTTAAAGATGAAGATGCTATAAATAATAAAGGTATAAAAAACAAACCTTGTCTAGCCATTGATAAAATTGAGGCCTTAACCGCTTTACCGATTGTTTGCATTAACATACTTGCAGGATTATAAAGGCCCACTAATGGCAAAGATAGACAATGCCATCTTAATGTCGAAACCCCAACATCTAAAAAATAATCAAAGTTTTCAATATTATTGTTTGTTTTACAAAAAAGTTTTACTAAATTTGGAGCAAAAATTGCAATAAAACCAGCCAAAATAGAAATACCTATAAAAGAAACTAATGTTGTAAAATAATAGCCTTCTTTAACTCTATTATATTTTTTTGCACCATAATTATAGCCACAAACTGGTTGAAATCCTTGTCCGAATCCAACAGCAATAGAAAATGGTAAATTTGTTATTCTTGAAACAACACTCATAGCCGCAATAACATCAGTTCCATATGTTTTGCAAACATGATTTAAACAAATAGTGGCAATACTTCCAATACTTTGTCTAATTAAGCTAGGTAGGCCACCATTTATAATATTTTTATATAAATAAAGTTTAGGTTTAAAATTTTTAATTGATATTTTAACATTGCTTGATTTTATAATGCCAATACGTAATAAAATAAAACTAATTATTTGTGAAATTAATGTTGATAATCCAGCACCATGCATTTTTAAAAAAGGAACTAAAATGGCATCTCCTGCAATATTTAATAATGCTCCACTTGCCATACCAATCATTGCATATGTTGCATTTCCTTGAAAACGCAATTGATTATTCATAACTAAAGATGCACACATAAATGGTGCACCAATTAAGATATAGATTAAATATTGTTTTGCAAATGGTAATATTTCATCATTTGATCCCAATATTTTTGCAAGTGGTTCTATAAATATTAAGCCAAAAATGGTTAATAATATACCAAAGATAATAGAAGTAAAATAGCCACAAGCTGCCATACTTTTAGCATCATCATATTCTTTATTACCTAATTTTCTTGAAATATAATTTCCAGATCCATGGCCAAAGAAAAAACCACATGCTTGGATTATAGCCATCATTGAAAAAATAACACCAACAGCGCCAACAGCTTCAAGTCCTAAAGTGCCAACAAAAAAAGAATCGGCCAAATTATATAGTGATGTTATAAGCATACTTATAATTGTTGGAATGGCCATTTTAGATATAGTTTTTTTAACATTTGATGTTGTTAACAAACGATATTTTTCTTCGGCAGTCATAAAAACACCTCTAAAATTTATTATACTTTATAATGGTATAAAAAACAAAAGATATTTATCAATAAATATTTAACTCAAATGACCAATTAATTTTAAAATTATTGGTTTCATTTCTTTAGAACCAGTAAATAAGAAAATAAAATTATTATAATTATTTTTAAAGATTTCTTCAGAAAACATTACTATTTTTTGTTTGTCAATTAATAAATTTAGAGCATTAATTTCTTCTTCATTTTGGTTTATAAATGGTAAAACATATGTTTTTTCACATGATGAAAATACTTTTTTATATTTATTTAAAAAAAATGTTAATCTTTTAGGTCTATCAGGATGATATATAATTATTAATTTTTTATCATTGAATTCTTGTTTTATTGCATTAACCGTTGATTGAATTTCTTTTGGATGATGTCCATAATCATCAACAATAATATTATTTTTAACAAAGGTTATATTATATCTTCTTCCAGCACTTTTATAAGTTTTCAATAACGAAACAATTGTATTAACATCATAATCTAAATTAACAAGACAACTAATACAAGCTAAAGAATTCAATAACATGTGTTTACCATAAAATGGTAAAAACAAATTATTATATACATTGTTATGTATTAATAAATCAAAATAAATTCCTTTATCATTATACTTAACATTATATGCTTTGACTGAAGCATTATTTAATCCATAAGTGCAACATTCTTTTTCATTTTTAAATGAAATAGAATCATTTATTATTATGATGTCGCTTGTTTGTCTAAAAAACTTTTTAAATGATTGCCTATATTGTTTTTTATTTGAAAAATATTCGACATGATCATAATCAACATTAGTACATATTGTCATATTTGGATGGTAATTTAAAAAATGATCTCTATGCTCACATGCTTCATAAACGAAAAATCTAGCATTTTTTTCACCATGACCTTGGCCATCACCAACTAAATATGTAATAGGCTCTAATTGCCCTAATACATGTTTAATCATATTGGTAGTTGTTGTTTTTCCATGAGTTCCACATACAGCAATTGAATAATACATGTCATTTAATTTTGAAATCATATCTTGATAAGATATTGTTTTTTTGCCATTAAAATCAAATTTATCTAAAAAAGCATTTCCAACAATGATAATGTCACAATCCTCATAATGCATATCATTTAGTGATTCAATTTGAATGTTGTTTTTTTGCAAATTATATTGTGTAAAAATTTCTTGATCTACATCTGCTCCTTTAACACTATTTCCTAAATCTAATAATATTTGTGCTAGTCCACTTAAACCAGAACCTTTAATACCAACTATATAATATTTCACATTTAATCACCTAATTTATCATATGATTTATATTAAAAATGTTTGATTAGTTTATTTCTTTAAAAATATTATTATTCGTTTTTTATTTAAAATTTTAATTTTTAAATAACTATTGCTATTTTGATGTATATTTTTTCATAATGGTTAAAAAACATCTAATAGCAGTCGCATTAAAAAAAACATTTTTTCTATTAATATGCTTGTTTTTTAACGCAAATTATTATACAATAATCAATGCATTAAATATGGCGGATGTGGTGAAGAGGCTAACACAACCGGCTGTGAACCGGTCATTCGTGGGTTCAAACCCCATCATCCGCCCCACTTTAGAACCTTGAAGTCCGAAATATCGGACTTTTTTTGACTTTTGAGGGGTAAAATACAGCTCCGCCCGTAAGGTAAGAACCAAAAATATTCGTATAGGTCAAAAATTAACACCCGCCAACTAAATTGAAAAAAAATGGTATCCTCTTTGTACAAAACAAGGAGGATTTTTTAATGGAAAGATATTATACAGATCAAGAGAGATATTATTGATTACAACGTTCAAGCGTAAAAATTGGACGCATTTTTATGCTCTCATTTTTCGAAATCAAAAAGTTTAATTAATGTTATAGAAAAGGAAAATTTAACATATGGAATCAAATTATCTATGAACAACATCGATTGTTTTAATTCAAAATTTAAATGTTTTCCATTATATATGACAATGTTTATTAATTAATATTTGTATTTCATATTTGTTTGTTAATGATTAAAAAATTTATATATTTTAATGAAAAAAGGGCTTTTTAAGTATTCAAAAATATAATAATGATAGTAACAACAATTGCTAGCCAAGTTAATATTTTAAATGTTTTTAAAATTTTATAACGTTTTTGCAATTTATTATCAATATGATATTCATTATGTTTTTCATCAATAGAAACATTATTACAATTAATTTTAATAATATCACTATATGTTTTTTTAGGTAATTTATTAGCTATGATTTCTATATAACTATTATTATTTTCGTTTATAGTTATATTAGCTTCATATTTTAAATAAATATTTTTTTTATCAAGACGTTTATCAAAAATTCCTAAAAAACTAATTAAGAAAAATAAATATAGAATAATAAACCAACAACGACCTTCTAGTTCATTCATAGAAAATATTTTTACATTAATGATTTGGTTATTTGTTGCATTTGTACTATAAGTATATTTTCCATTTTTGATTTTGTTTACTGTCACTATTTGATCATCAATAAGAACTAATGGTATTTGCCTTGAAGGCAAATAAATATCAAATACCATTTAAATCATTACCTCTCATAATTAGAATAACAATAATACCAATAATGCTTAATATAGAAACAATAGATGAAATAATGATTCTTGGTCTATTGTTTTTATTGCGTAAATCAGTTAGCAAACACACTAAAGATGATGTAGCACAAATACAACTGATAATCAAAGAAATAAAACAAACATATGGTGCAAATTGCAAAACTGCATCTTGGTTTTCAAAAAATGAAGAAGGAATGTTAACAAATGTTTCATTAAAAAATAGTATTCCTAATGTTATCATTCCAATACCAAACCACAATGTTAATACTAATATAGTAACAAAACCAAATAATATAAAAGAAAATATACTACATAAAATAACTATTAAAGATACAATCATGTAATGGAAAAATATTGTACTTAAGTGTGAAATATAATATTTTCTAAAGGCTTTGTTCATAAAACTTTTCATTAATAAATAATCAAAAATTGAATTGTTTATTAATTTTTCCTCCTTAATATTATAATTCCCTTAATGAGCCAGCTGAAACAATTTCTTTATATCCATTAAAATTATTTAGAATTTGATTATTATGATTCCACCAACTAACAGAAATTGGTAAACGTTCTTCTTCTAATTCATCAATCTTTGTTATTTCATTTAATAAATAACGATTAATTTGTCTTATTGTATAATTAAGTCTTTCTTTAAGGCCGCCTAAACGAATGATTTGTTTTTCAAAACCAAAAGCTTTGTTTTCTTTATGCCATTGAATTTCAAAATCATGTAAAAAGATGTCAAGTAACTTAATTGTTATTTTTATATCATTAATGTCATTTGCAAGTGCTTGCTTATCAGATGCTTTATAATGATTATAAATATTTATACTAAGTGGTGCTTTTATAGCTGTTAATTTAGCTAAAGAATATAATGTTTTAAAAATGTAACCAAATTTATCATTTTTAAT
Source organism: uncultured Bacilli bacterium (assembly GCA_947626825.1). Taxonomy (GTDB): domain Bacteria; phylum Bacillota_I; class Bacilli_A; order RFN20; family CAG-631; genus CAKPXW01. Next base: position 9,158 of record CANQTM010000031.1, read on the forward strand.
ATTTTTCTTTAATAAAATGGCAACATCATTTAATAAACTAGTAGCATTTGGTAAAACAGCTTCATCAAATAAACCTTGAAGTAAATCATTATATAAATAAATAAAAGATAAATTGTTATATGTTAAAGGATCTTTTGAATCAAGAATTCCTAATTTATCTATTATCATAAAATCATCAAATTTCATGCCAACAACATCTAAAAAATATTTCTTAGCAGTTCTATTTAATTTAAGTTTATGAGCTAATAATGAACAATAAAAGATTGTAGGTAATGTAGAAAATAAACTAGCATCAGCACCACCATCACCCCATGCAGTTAATAATAATCTATCAACTTTGAATTTTAAACAACTTGTAACTTGTTCATCTAAAGCTTGCATAGAATAAGTGTTTCCAGGAACAAAGCCTCCCCATTTTTGTGCACCACCTGCGAAGCCCATTTGTCCATTTGTTATTTTTTTATAAATTTTAAATTCTTCTTCACTTGAGGCTTGATCTCTTTTCCAATAACGCCATGAAAAAGCAGTAATTATATCTGGCATATCAATATGGAAATGTTCTTTGTCTTCGCTTTCCATATAAGCACTATAAAGCATATCACCCCAAATATCACAAATAAAACCATATTTTTTAGCTATTTCTGCTACTCTTTGCAAATGATAAGCCATTATTTCTGTTTTTGAATGTTGACCATGTAAATCAAGATATTTTCCACGTCCTAAAGCCCAAGCTTCATCCATACCAATATGGATCTTCTTACAAGAAAACATTTTAGAAACAGCATTAAGCATTTTATCAATAAATTCATAAACTTTTTCATCTTTAACTGTGAAAATGTCATTAATTTCAAATAAAGATTTATATTGATCATGTCTTAATAGACGACCCATATGCGCAAGTGTTTGAATACATGCTCTTAGTTCCATGTTTTTACTTTGACAATATTCATCAATTTCTTTTATTTCAGAAGCACTATAGCGACCTCTCATATAACCAAAATATGGTTCGCCTTCAATTTCATAAACATCTTCAGTATAAAGCATTAGATAGTCATAACCAAAATCACTTAAAATATCAATAAGTTTTTTAAGATTGCCAACATTGGCTACAGCACCTCTTGAACAATCAACCATGTAACCTAAATCTTTAAAATATTTTCTTTTTGCAATTTTTAACATTTTGAATTTACCTTTCTTCCTACAACAATTAATTAAGTTGTTTTCTAAATTCATTATAGCAAATGACTATATTGGCTTCAATTATAAAATTTATTTTGTAAATAACAAATAACATTTATTGACATTATTTTTATGATTTTATTATTAAAATAATTTTGGAGATATAATCTTATGCTAAAAGTAGAAATATATGATGAAGAACACGAAAAAGATTTACAATATCGAGTTAATAATTTTCTAAGTGGAATAAATGAAAATGATATTATTGATATCAAATATGCCATTAATGCATTTTTATCAAATAATGGTGAACAAATTTATTGTTATAGTGCGATGATTATTTATCGAATATATAAATAAATCAAGGTAAAAATGTTTATTATTTATCGAGTATATATGAATATTTTCTATTAAATTGCTTTTTTATTAGTTAAGAAAAGCAAAAAAATACATATCAAACCTTTAAATTAGCAATACGTATTGCTTTTTTTTGTAATAACTATAAACTTCTTTAAATTTCCAAAAATTGTAAAAAAAATCATATTTTTAGATATTTTCCACCAAAAATGGAAATTTTTGTGCATTTTAATTGGAAATTTTTTGGCTTGCAAGACATTTTTTTAAAAAAAGTATTTACATAGAATGTAAAACAAAATATAATTTTATCGAATATGTTCAAAAAAAGAACTATTTTAGGTAAAAGTATCAGTTTAAACATAAAAATGTAAAGGAGATTTGATGGATGGTTTCTTATGCAAAATTATGTGTTTATGTGTTAGTTTAATTTGAGCCATTAAAATTTTAATGAACTAAATTAATTTGTTGATGCTTTTTGATATTAATATTTTAAATTGCTAATGTTCTTTCGTCATGTTTATTAACTACATAGCAAGAAACAGATGGATTAAGAAATATTAATATTATGATAGTAGTTCAAATAACAAAAGATGTTTTAATTGTAGACGTTCTTAGTTTCACTCTAAGGACAAATAGTTCACAAATTGATTAAAAATAGTTTATATAGATGGGAATAGACTATTTACTAAATTGATTTGCTTGATTTGGGGGACAATATAATGAAAAGTAAAAGAAATTTTAATTTGTTTTATTCTATTCGTAATTTTTTCATATGTAAAGTTACGGTTTGTTTTTTGTGTGTTATAGCAGTCTGTATGATACCATTAATCAAAACAGTTAGTGCTCATGCATATGGTGGAGTTATAGATGATGATCCTACACTAGTTAAATTTGATTTTAGTGGATATAGTAGTCAATTTCCTACTCATGATGTATCAAATACAGATTCCATAAATGGTATTCTTACTTTCCATCCTTATTCAGTTTTTTTTGGTGATGAAAATAGTATTATCCAATATTTTTCAGATCGTAAAGATTTAAAAAGCAAAATGGATAATGCTAAAAATTTAAGTAAAATAGAAGTAAATAAAGACGGCTTTTATTCTGAATCTGAAGATGGTGAACCAAGCACAGATGGTTTATTTAAAGGTGGAATTAAATTATTAGATGGTTATAAAGCAACAATTTATAGAAATGGCAGCAATGGTTTTACTGGTTCATATAAATATGACGAATCTAATAATAATAATGATGATATATTTCGTAAAGAAAGACCTTATTTAGAAATTAGACAAGGTATGGTTCCTATTTGGGATCATTTTAATGATATAACTTTTAATAAAGAAGAAACAGCTAGCCTTAGTGATGATAAGCTCATTGAACGTGATAGCGAATTTGATCGAAAATTAAAGTGGTCTAAAACATACCCAAATGGAACACCTGTTAGTAAGTTTACTTTTGGTATAGCTATTAAGGCGGTCGCTTTTGATAATGTATGTATGACTGAAATTTCAAATGCTAGAGATAAAGCAGCTAAAGACGATAAATTTAAAGAAGTTCTTAAAAAATGCCATTTTTCTGGTGTTATAACATTTCTTACAAGCAGTGTAACTGCAGAACAAATGGAAGAAAATCAACAAAAATTTGATGATTCTAAACAGCATTGCGGCAATAATATTGACCATTTACAAATTGATAGTCTACTTGGCAGAATACTAAACCCTTATGGCGATTATAATTCAATTTTCCCATTTCCTGCGTGGACAGTATTTAATTTTATTGATAGTTACGATTGGAATTCAACTACAGCATATTCTAAAATTGTAATTGATATACCTGACTCAGTTAAACAAACAGTGAAAATAGGACATTCTTGGGAAACAAGTACTTCACATATCCAAGGCCCACATTTTGATGATGATCCAAATTTAAAATATTTTAACGAACAAAGTGATGATAATCAATTGGGGAGATTAACTTTTTATAATGGCTTTGCACTTTCTTATTATGATGTTGAATTATGGAAAGAAGTATATGATACAGTATTCCCTAATGGTAATACTAATGATCCTCATGCACTGCCAAAATCATTGAAAACAAATAATTCTCTTTTTTATGGAATGATGTGTCGAGGGTGCGGTGAGATAAAAGTTATTCCTATTTCTTGTAATGCAACACTTATGGAAGCCACTTGTACTGCTAATGCTTTTTATAAACTTGATTCGTATGTTACAATGGAAAATATTTTAAATTATTTTAAAAATAATGAAACAGAAACAATAAAAGAACATGAAAATGATATGTATGCTCAAACAGTTGCGCCAGCTGAAAGTTTTTTAAATATTGGATGTATAAATTATATAGAAAGAATGTGGGATCCATATGATGGATGGCTTAAGAAAGATTTAAAAGATAAATATGACGAACTTTGCACTGCAACACTAGATGTCGAAGAAAAATCATTTGATGATTTTTTAAAAGATATAACACTTTATCCAGATAATTATGGTAGTATTGAAAATGATCCAAGAAATGAAACATTGAAAAAACCTTATTATGTACAAGATAAAGATCATAAAATAGGTTTATTTGCTTTAGGTCATAGATGGGCAATCGATACTACGCAAGGTGTAAATAATGGTTGGAGTTTTGGATCAGTTAATGGACAATTTAAAGGAACATTATATGTTAAATGTCAAAATGAACATTGTACTAGATTACCAACTACAGATGTAAATAACCTTTCTTATAATCGATATCAACAGGTCACAGGAACAATAGAAGTTAATGCATATGAAGATCCTTCACAAATAGCTGCCACTTGTACAACTCCAGGTGGAATTGGCTATGTTACTGATAATGTTTTTGATGAAAATAATGAATCTTTTACAGCTTTTAAAAATACATATGGGACTAAAAAAGATGTTTATAATTTTAGCATTGATAATAAAGAAGTAAAATTTAAATATGATGCTGATAAAGGAATTGTATGGGACAAAGATGCTCCTGATAACCCTCAATACATTGGAAAAATTTCATCTGCAATATCTACTGAACCAACAGGTCACAATTGGCGTCTAGTTCAAGAAAAAGTTGAAAATATCGCACCTGCTGATGAAACGTCTTTTAATGGTAAAGATTTACAAGATGCTATTTTAAAAGGTTCTGATTTTGATGGTCAAGGTAAGGTAACTGCTAGTAATTTAGCCATTAAATGGGGACAAGATAGTAATAAATATTCTCCGACTTTAGATTCAGTTAAGATATTATATGATGATGGTAATGGCTTCCTATGGCTAGCTGTTGTTCCAAAGGGAGAAGATAAAGAAGATATTTATGCTGTTGCTGTTTTCATCTGTATAAATGATGAAAAACACTTTTTAGCTGTTGCAATTAAAGTTCCAGATTATAATACAGGAAATCATGATTATGCCACACCTGATGGAAAAGATGGAAATGTACATGACCACACTGCCGGTGTAAGTTCAAGTTATAACATTGAAAGTGCTAGCCATACTCAAGCTAAAAAACACATTTATACTATTTCAATTGATGTTTCTGCTTTAAGATATGGTCCTGATGGAAAGGCAAACGAAGAAGAAGATAATCTTTGGTTTAAACCAACAAAATATGATAATTTCCATACAACATTAGGAACATTTCAAGTTAGCTCAACATATTCAAGAGAAGAAAGTCATAGAGACGCACATACTTGGATTATTGATACTTATTATGATGGCGATGGATACGAATGGATTGCATCTACTGCAGACACAGCAAATAATAATAAAATTAATAGAGTTGTTGTTCATTTTAAGTGTACTGATCCAACATGTCCAGAAACATTTTTCATAACTTTAGATTATGTTGATGGAAAAGGTACATTTACAGATAGTGATAATGCACATAACAATAATAGAGAAGTAATAACAACTGATAAAATTGTTCGTGATTATTTTACAGCTAATCATTATCAAAATGGATATGATAATTATTATGTTAATTTTACACTTGGCAAAATCAAAGAATTAAGTGGTGGCCAAGTTGAAGATTTTGATTATTTTAGTCTAACAGGTAGTGATGATCAAAACAAATGGAAATTTGAAAACAACGGCACCCAAACTATTGGTCAAAATGTTTATAATGCTGAAAACATTTCTTGTACAGGCCACGAATGGGAAGTTGATAAAGATTATAATGATGGTGGCTATGAAAATGGCGTTAAATGGGAAGAGACAGCAACATCAGGAGAATTGGAATCTGGAGAAACATTTTCATATTCTTATAAAGTATATGTTCGTTTAAAATGTGTTAAGGATACATGTAGTGATACAATTATTCTTGTTCATGTATTTGAATCACCAGAAATTATAAAACGTGATTGTACAAATGCTAAAAAATTTAGTTTTGCTTATGAATTTACTCAAGATGGAATATTCGGTGATAAAGGTGATAAAAAAGATGTTGATGAAAAATCAAAGGCTTATGTTTCAGAATTTGATTTATTTAGTGGTTACAATGCTGAAAAAGTAGATATTTCTGACGCACCTCAAGATGCTGCTTTAGGACACATGTGGAAACTTGATAAATCATATGATCAAAACGGTTATCACTGGGAATCATTAACTGGTGATGCAGATATAGATTTTTATATGATAGTCCATTTTGTATGTAATCATGAAGGCTGTAATGAAGTTTTATATTTTACAGTTCAAGAAAAAAATAAGCATGATGAAGCCACAAACGATAACAAATTAGGAGTACATAAAACAGTAAATGCTGCAACATGTTCAACTAATGGTGAAATTATATATCATGGTACATTAAATATTGAAGAAAAAATTGAAAATTATGAATCAAACCATAATACTTGGGAAACATATGATTTAGATGGTAAATCTTCATTTGATCCAAAAAGAGACAAATTTTTAAACAACACAAATGTATATAATGATTCATACACTGTATCAGGTGCAGATGCATTAGGCCACAATTGGAGAATCAATACTCAATTAAATGATGTAAGTACTTTTAAAAGGTTATGGGGAAGTAAACAAATTGATGGTATGCCATCGATTAGTAGTTATACAGATGGTGCTGATAGAGAAAATCGTGAAATAATTGTTCAAAATGGTTGGATTTGGATTGCAAGATCAGGTGGAGAAAGTTATGAAGTTTATGTATGTTTATTTTGCGAAAATGATCCTACACATTTAATGGCAGTGTTAATTAAAAATAGACAATTGGTAGATTATCCTGCAACATGTACTCATGCAGAATATACAGAATATACTGCTTCAATTAATACTCCTGGTCATCCAGATGGATTACAAGACTCATTTGATGAACGTAATATACCACCTTCTAGTTATTATGAAAAATATGGTTCTCATACTAATAATTTTGGTGGAGTATATACGTATGATGTAGACTATTTAACATCACAAATAAATAGACTTAATTTAAAAACACAACCTACAGGACATAGTTGGGTTATTGATACAACTGTCATTGGCGATGATGATAATGATGGTTGGACATGGAGTGCTGATTATAAAGAAGCAACATTCCATATTGTATGTGAAAACCCTAATTGTGGTATTCAACAATCATTTGTAGTTGATGGTGATAATGTTGAACATTATCATATAAAGCATACTTGTGAAACAGATTGTATGGAACAATATATTGCTAAATTAGATACAGTGTTTAATAAAGATTATGATAGTGATTCATTTGCATATTATGATCCTGATTATGATGGCTTAAAAAATAGTTATCAAAAAATTACAGGTAATGATAGTTTAAATTATACTTTACATGGTGAAATCCAAGTTGCTTCAAAACTTGAAAATCATGAATATACAGATCATGAAGGTATAGAATTTACTGGTCATGAATGGACAATTGATGAAGTAAAAGGAACAAAAGGCGTTGACTGGTTCGATAATAGAGGCGTTTTGTCATTAGTTGTTTATTTAAAATGTAATCATGATGGTTGTGAAGCATTAGAAACATTGCTAATTACTAATGATGAAGATAAAGGTATCAAAATCGAAAATGTAGCACATCGTGCAACATGTGTAGACTCTGGATATAATGTATATTCAGCAACAGGTATAACTAATGATAATTTATTAGCACTATCTAAAGCTGTTATAACTAAAGATTATAGTGGACATTTTACAGCTAAAGATAAATTTAATTTATCATATCCTGATGGTGGCAAATATAATGAAGATGAAGAGTTCAAAGATGGTACAAGAATACATTATCTAAGAAATGTTACAAGCCCATTAGGACATAGTTATGTTTTAGACCCAAATCCAGCATATGACAATGGTTTTGAATGGTCAGAAGATGGCTTAACAGTTACAGTACATTATATTTGTATGAATGATGGTGAACATACACATACTATAACTTCTACAAAAAAACCATCTGAAACTGATGGAAAAGTTACTATAACTTCAACAGTAATACGTGATCAATCTTGTACAAGCGATGAATATACTACATATACAGCAATAGCAAGTTGGAAAGAATATAATAGTGGTAATGAAGTAACTAGTACAAAGACAATTAAAACAAAAGAATATAAAGGTCATGAATGGGAAATAAATAATGATTATCCAGGAAGTAATAATGGATGGACTTTAGGTGTTGCTTCAGTTGATAACAAAAATGTTTATACAGCAACATTACATTTTATTTGTGATTGTGGTGCAACATTTAGTTTAACAACAATTACAAGTAGTAAAATAACACCTGCAACATGTATAGATAATGAATATATTACTTATAGTGCTATTATTGATCTTTCAAAATTTGATTTTAAATATGATTTTGCAAGCAATAAAGGTGTATTTAAATATGATGAAGTAACAATGAATGTTCATAACTATACATTATTTACTCAAAAAGATAGTTTTGCTAGAGCTAGTGAAAGTGAAATATTAGAAAAATTAAGTTGTGAATTTACAGTTATTACAAATGATTCATATAAAGGCCATTCTTGGGTAATTGATCCAACATATAATGATATTGATGGCTATGAAAAAGGTGTTAAATGGGAAAAAGTTTCTGAAGACACTTAT
>CANQTM010000032.1 GCA_947626825.1 uncultured Bacilli bacterium
GATAGAGAAAGAATGGATTAAAGGCAAGTCAATAGAGACATTATCTAAATTAGGGTCATCTTCAACTGTCGTGGAAGCACCACATCTTAGGGCATCTCCAAAATCAAATAATAACGAACCTTTCATAACCGTATCTAAGTCTATTAGGCATAATGCCTTGTTGGTATTAACATCAATCATCACATTATTCACCTTAGTGTCATTGTGATTAACCCTATATGGAATTGTTCCATCTGCCAACTTCTTTGTTATCAAATCATAACTCATCTCATTTTGTTTGAAAAACTCAATTTCATCTTTACATAACTTAACTCGATCACATTTGTCTAACTGAATAGATTCTTTAAAGTGTTCATAGCGATATGGTGTATCATGGAAATGTTGAATTGTATCATCAAGAACATCTGCTGGAAAATCAGATAACATACTTTGGAATTCTCCAACTACTGTACCAACTTCTTCAAAGATTTCATTTGATGGAACCTTATCATAAGTTATAGCATTGTCAATGTATTGGAAGCATCTCCAATATTCTCCATCAACAATAACTACTTCTTGATCTTTAACAGATTTAACAATGTTTAGTAAAGCTCTATTAGGATCTTTACCTAAGTAAGTAGCTTTTTTCTTGACATGTCTAGTTACTTCTTTAATGTTATGCATAACACCAAATGGATTTTTGAATACATAACTATTAATTTTTTGTAGAATGTAAGATATTTCTGGGAACTTGACAATGTAAGTAGTATTGATGTGTCCTTGGCTTAGAACTTTGATGTCCACCACCTTAGTAGGATCAAAATATTTATTAATTACATTTTCAAGTTTTAGAGCTAAATCCATAAAACAATTTTCATTCCCTTCTAAAAGCAATCTAACTTAAGATTACTTTTCCATATTTACAACTAACTAAAACACTTATGTAATATCTTTTTTAAAGGAAAAAAATTGATTTTTTGTTAAACAATTAATATAATTAATTTTTAAACTTTTATATCTATTTTGGAATTCCATTAAAAATGATATTTGATGTTTAATCAAACATAATAAGAATAATATAAAAATAGTTCTTATTGTGCCAAAACTAAACGCATAAATTATAAAATTTAAAAGATTTTATTTCGCCCCTATTTTTGATAGTCTTTAAATTCACCCATAGAACTTTTGGGATAGCAAAAATTTACCTAACTTTAATCAATTTTGCGTTTTTTTAACTTTTTTGGTGAATAATGTCAAATAATAAACATATTTTTGACAAAATATCCCATCTTTTGGCATGTCATTTTAGGAAAATCCTATCCTAGATAGATATAATTGTCTAATAAAAATAAACCTATATTAAAATGTAGTAAATCCCCTCCTAATATTGCTAAAATTATACCATAACAAACAAATATTGTCGTTGTAATTTTTTCCCATTTTGTATTTTCAATATAAAATAAAATACATGAATTATTTAAAAAAGGCTTAAAATGTCAAAATTTATGTTATACTAAATAGGTAAGGATTTATTTAGGTATGAAAAAAAGATTTGATATTATTATTAGTGCTTGCGCTTTAATATTTTGGTTAATAACTTTTTGTTCAAAACATTATCAATATAATTACATATATGCTGAAAGCATATATTTAACAATAATGGGATTAACAGCTTTTATTTTATTATGTTTATTTAAAAATACATATTATTCCTTAATAATAGTATTTTTTGCTCCTTTTACATTTGCTCATTATTTTGATGCTTATTCTATCCCCATAGGTTTATATATTGGAGGTATTTTTGTAATAGCAGGTGTTATAGCCCATATTATAATTTATAAACCAAAAATAAAATGGCACAAAATGTTTTGGACATTTGTGCTACTTGGTTTATCTTTAGTTATTGGAGGTATTGGTTATTTAGAAACCAAAATATATTTACAACAATTATTATGCCTTGCCATTGTTTATATTTTATTTATGTTTCTTTTATTATTTTTTAATTCAACAATAGATAAAATACCATTTGAAAGAATTACATTTTTATTATGTATATTTAGTTTGTTTTTACAAATACAAGGTTATCTAGCTATTTTTATTTCAGCTGATTTTAATTTTGATTTAGTTAGCGCTAGGGCTGTTAAAGTTGGTTGGGGTAATTGTAATAATATTGATCTTATATTATTATTTACTTTACCAGCACCATTATATTATATTTTCCATTATAAGTTATCAAATAAATCATTATTAATATTTCCATTTATAAGTTGTGTTACATATTTTTCTCTTGCTTTATTTATGTCAAGGGGCTCACTAATGATTGCTTCATTATTTATGGTTAGCTTTATTATAGGAATGATTATATATTTTGTTATAAAACAAAAATATTTAAAAATATTATATTTTTTATCATCTTATATTATATTTATTATTGTGGTTACTATATTTGCTTTAGCAATTCATCATATAGTTTCTTTAACAGAATATTTTAAAAATTATCTAGGTCAAGTGAATTTTACAAATTTAGATGGAAGAACGCCAATATATAAACAAGTCCTTTTAGAAATAAATGATAATGTTTTATTTGGAAAAGGACTATTTGCAGGTTTTTCTGATTATGTTGATGTTGGTGATCATTCATTCCAATGGAATCATTCAACCATATTACAAGCTTTAGGCTCATGTGGTTTATTTGGATTATTTGCTATGATTATTCATTTAGTTAATAAATATTTTTATTTAAGCCAAAATATCAATATTGAAAAATTCTTTTTGATACTTATCTTTTTATTACCAGGACTATATGGTTTATTTGATGTTAGCTATTTCTTTATTAACTTTATGATCGTTTTAGTTGTCTTAATGGTTTTAGCAAATGATTTATATGGTGATGTTAAAAATCCACATATAAATGTCTTACATAATTTAAAAAATACAAATTAAAATATTATATATTTACGTTACTATTTATATTAGTGCCAACAACACTAATATTTTTTATTGTTCTTGCTAAATTTTTTAATCCTTTATTTTCAATATTTCTTTCTAAAAATGCCATGTTGACACCTTCCCAAACAAATAAGGTACCACTGATATTAATAAGATCAAACCATAAATCAAAATCACGTAATAAATAACTTAATAACAAAATAATAGCACCTGTAGCAATTAGTGAAAAACCAATAGTTCTTTTTTTTATATTATCTTTTATAGCACGATATGCTACTAAATAAACATTTTGTCTAATGATTCTATCACATTCATCAATTTGATAATTACCAAAATCTTTAATCACAATTTCTAAATCTAATTTAAACCTTTTAGGTAATAAAGAAACAGCTTCTTGAATATCATTAAATAATTTATCATTTAATTTTTCTATTTTATCATCTCCAAAATTAGGATTGATTAGTTCATAAAATGTATCATAAACTAATTTTAATTTGGCATTACGACCTTCTATAGTAAAATAATTCTTTAATAATTTAGTTGATAAATTTTCTTTTTGTTTCATATAATCATTTAACTCCTTGTAAATCTATTTTACCATAATTTTAAAAACATTTATATTTATAAAATCATTAAGACTACTTTATATAAAATTATGACAAATATTTTCATTATATTATATTTTGTCAAAAATTAAGGTTATTAAAGTCAAATATTATCAATAAATATTATTGACATAGTATTTGTACTGCACTAAAATGAGTATGAAAAAGCAAGATTAGTAATATTTTTAAAAATGATAGCGTTTACATTAATAATGAAATTCAATCATTGAAATTAAGATATCTTTTCTTGCCGAAAACAAAATTCAAATTATGGAGGAAATGGGAAAATGAGAATTTTGAAAAAAACATTATTAGTTTCAGCTTCATATTTAATGGGCTTAGCAATGCTAACTGGCTGTGGACAGACAAATTCGTCTGAAACAGAAAAGATCATTAAAGAAGCAGAAAAAATGACTTATGCTGAACTTGTTGAAAGAGCAAAAGAAGAAGTTGGTGATAATACAGTTCAAACATATGGTAACTCATCTCAACTTGAAAATGCTTTAATTGCTTTTTCAGAACAAACAGGCATTAAAGTTACAAACACTAAAAAAGGAGACGCCGAAACATATAGTGAACTTGGTGAATCATTTAGTGGTGGTCGTTATGTAGCAGATATGGTTTTATTACAAGATGGTAACAAATTACAAAACGAAATGTTATCACAAGGCTATATTAAAAACTTTATTCCAAAAGATCAAAAAGCAAATATTGCTGCAGATGACCAAAATCCATTAGCTGCTGTTTATCTAAACAAAGTATTCATGTATAACAATACTGATTTTACAGGAGACAATGCTGAAACAGCCAAAGTTAATGCTAAAACTCATTATTTAACTAATGTATGGCAACTTGCTGGTACAGATAAAGATCCAGGCCACATTGCTAATACTTCATTTAAAACACCTTCAAATGAAAATGTAAACATGAACTTCTTAGTTATGTTAACTTCAGATGAATGGGTTGGCAAATTAACTACTGCTTATAAAGCTTATTATGGTTTAGATTATGCCAAAGAAAGTAAATATCAAAATATTGGTTATAAATGGATTGCTGAATTTTTAACAAATTCACAAGCTCATGATTCAGATGGTACAGCTTGTAAAAATGTTGCTAAAGGCAATGGTGGTACAATGGCTTTAGTTAACTTAAATAAAAACAAAGATTTAAAAGATAGTGGTGTAGGAAAAGAATCAAAAGCTAATCTTACTTATCCTGCAATGGAAGAAGGAGACAACCTAAAAGGTTTTGGCGGATTCTGCTATAAGATGTATGCAATGGTAGCTGATAATGCAAAATATCCATATGCTGCATGTGCTATTATTAACTATCTATTATCAGCTGAAGGATTTGGCGATGCATGGGGCGCTAAAGATGGATATTATTCAGCTAATACTACAGCACCTATTGCATCAACTGATAAACCAATTTCATGGTGGAAAGAACGTCTTGTTATTGAAGACCCTGCTTATGTAAGTGCTCATTATAAAGATGTTTTCGAATTTGTACAACAATACGAAGGAAAATAATAACTAACTATATGATTTAAGGTGGTGTCGTTTTAGATAGCACCACCTTCTTTTTTAGGAGGTCTTTATGAATAACATAGCTAGTTTAAATAAAGAAAAAATAAAAATTATTTTTAATCACAAGCATGCCTTGATAGATAATAAAGCTAGTCTAAACAAAAGCGAAAAAACATTGACCCCTTTTAAAAAGAAATTAAACTTACTTGGAGCTTATTTTTCAAAACCATCAAATATCATTTTAGTAATTTTTGCAATTATTTTAACTTTGACAGTTGTCATTCCATTAATTTATTTGTTATTGAATACTTTTTTAATCCATACAGGAGAAGCATCTCTTGGCAAAATTGGCTCATTAACATTTAACCATTGGTTTGAAGTTTTATTTAAAAGTAAATATAACTATTCTATAAGTGTCTTTTATAAACCATTACTAAATTCGGTATTGATGTCAATTATATCTTGTATTATCTCTATTACTGTTGGTGGAGGTATTGCATATTTAATAACTAGAACTGATTTTCCATGTAAGAAATTTGTTTCTTTGGTCTTTGTTTTTCCATATATAATGCCTTCATGGTCAATAGCCATGTTTTGGGAAAATTTATTTAAAAATAGTATTTATTTAGAAGGTGCTAAAGCACAAGTTGGGCTATTACAATCATTAACTGGTTTATCTGTACCAGGTGGACTCGTTTATGGTTTATGGCCGTGTGCGATATGTCTTGGTATCCATTATGCACCATTTGCTTATATTTTAATTGGTGGCATATTAAGAAATATGGATGCCAATTTAGAAGAAGCTGCTACTATTTTAGGAGCTTCAAGATTTAAAATATTAAGAAAAGTTACATTACCAATTGTTTTACCTGCATTAATATCAACTATATTACTTGTTTTTGCAAGTTCAATCAGTAGTTATACAGTACCAATGTTTTTAGGAAATGGCTTTATGACAATTTCTTTGAAAATGAAAGCCTTGTTTAACTCATCAGTTCTTGTAGGAAGTGGCTATGTAGTAGCGACAATCTTGATGATTTTTAGTGTTTCTATTTTGCTTATAAACCAAAAAGTAACAAATAGTAGACGTTCATTTGTTACTGTTACTGGAAAATCATCACAAGTATCTTTAGTAAAAATAAAAACACCAATTAAGGTTATCATTACAACAATAGTAATGTTTTATACAATATTCTTTGCAATTATTCCATTAATATCATTTGCTCTTGAATCATTGCTTAAAACATCTGGTGACTTTTCAACTTTCACAACTTATTATTGGACAACAACAGAACAAACAAATCCATATATAAGTGGTTCAGTTGGAATATTCCACAATAAAACTATTTGGAGAACATTTTTAAATTCATTATTAATTTCAGGAGCTTGTGCTTTAATTGCAGGAACATTTGGAATTTTGATTGGTTATGCAGTTGCTAAAAGTCGTGGTAAGAAATTATCAAATTATGTAAGTAATATGGCCTTTTTACCTTATTTGATTCCTGCCATGTCATTTTCAACTATTTATCTTGCCATATCAACATCAAAACCTTTTGGATTTTTATATCGTTCAATTCCTTTATTGATTATAGTTGGAGCCATTAAATTTTTACCATTTGCTTCAAGAAGTGGTACAAATGCTATGTTACAATTATCAAATGAAATTGAAGAAGCCTCTATTATAGTTGGGGTTCCATGGTGGAAACGTATGGTCAAGATTTTATTTCCAATTCAAAAATCAAGTTTTATATCTGGTTATTTATTACCATTTATTTCTTGTATGAGAGAACTTTCATTATTTGTATTATTAACAAGTTCAGGAACTTTATTAACTGCTGTTTTAGCAAATTATGAAACATATGATTCAACACAAATTAGTAATGGTATTAACTTAATAATCATTGTTGCTGTCTTAATTATTAACTTAGTTACTAATAAGTTAACAGGTGCTTCAATTGATAAAGGAGTAGGAGGATGATAATATGCCAGAAATTATATTAGAAAATGTTACAAAAAGATGGGGAAAATTTGTAGGGGTAGACAATTTAAACCTTTTTATAGATGATCATTCATTTATTACTTTACTTGGACCATCAGGATGTGGAAAGACAACAACCCTTAGAATGATTGCTGGTCTTGAAACACCAACTAGTGGAAAAATAACTATTGATGGTGTGGTTGTTTTTGATTCAGAAGCTGGCATTAATATTTCTCCAGCTAAAAGAAATGTTGGATTTTTATTTCAAAATTATGCTTTATGGCCACATATGACAGTATATCAAAATATTGCTTTTGGTCTTGAAAATTTAAAATGGAAAAAAGAAGATATCAAAGCACGAGTTAATGAATTATTAAAAATGCTAAAGATTGAAGAATTTGTTTCACGTTACCCAAGTGAATTATCTGGTGGTCAACAACAACGTGTAGCAATTGCTAGAACTTTAGCACCAAATCCAAAAGTATTATTTATGGATGAACCATTAAGTAATCTTGATGCTAAATTACGATTAGAAATGCGAACTGAATTAAAACGTTTACATAATGATACTAATTCAACATTTGTATATGTAACACATGACCAATTAGAAGCCATGACACTTGCAACTAAAGTATGTTTAATTGATAAAGGTATCTTACAACAATATGATCCACCTTTAGAAGTCTATGCTAAACCACATAATTTATTTGTAGCTGATTTCGTTGGTAATCCAACAATGAATTTTATAGAAGCACAAGCTAAACAAATAGATAAAAAACATATTGAAGTTGAATTTGCTAATACTAAAGCTATATTTTTATGTAATGATGAAATAACATTAGAAAAAAGTGAAGTTATTTTAGGTGTTAGACCAGAATTTATTCAAATCGATAATGAACATGGCCTAGATGGTGAAGTATATTCTTCATTACCATCAGGTATGGAAACAATTGTAAGAATAAAACTTAATGATATTATTTTAACATCTGTAGTCTTTGGTATTATTGACTATAAAGTAAATACAAATGTAAAAATAAATTTTGTTAACCAACATATTGTTTTATTTGATAAAGAAAGCCAAGTTAGATTAACAAATGGCGAAATTATAATTAATAAAAATTTAAAAGAAGACAATTAATGGAACAATAGTTTATAGGATTTAATAAAAGCACTTTGTTTGGGAAATCAAAGTGCTTTTAGTTTAATCATTTTTTTAAATTAATTGAATTGAATAACAACTTAAAATGTATTATCAATATATTACATTATCTTTTAATTTCTATTGCCAAAATCATTTACAAAAACATTTCCACATTATTTACTATTTTTTTAGTGAAAATCTATACTTTGCTTATTAGCAACTTATACCACTATTTTATTTAAGTATGTATAAGATAAAATATATAAAATATTTTTTTAAAATATTTTTTCCCAATTTACTTTATTTCTTCTAACATCTTTTCTTTTAGTTTATCTATATCTGCAAAAAACAAATTTGTGCCTCTATTTTTTAAACCTAGCATATTTTTAAATAAACTTTTAATTTCATTTTGTAAATCTGTTGGAACTCTAAAAGGTATCCCATCAATAGTATGAACATGGTCTATATATTTTTCAAGTGTTGGGAAAGCATTTTGTATTAGTATAGCAGCATCCTTATCTGCAATTTTTCTAATAATTATAGTATTACAAAATCCATACTTTTCGATTTTTCTATCAATAATCTTTTGATATTTATCTATTTTAGAACTAATAGGAATAAACCATAAAATTTTTTTATCTTTAATTGTAAAATATGTAGGTTTTTTCTTCCCATTTTCGGGATTTTGCATCAAATTTTCATCATTTACAACATCAAAATATTCATCTTTGATATGGTATAAATAACCAGTTTTTATTTCCATTGGCATCAACCCCATAAAAAGTATACCATTAAGCAAAGAAAAACTCCATCTTAAGATGAAGTTTTCCTGCATTTTCAACCAGGATCATTTATTGTTCGCACCACCTGGAAGCGAAAAAAATTGTCGACTGGAATCATTTATTGTTCGCACCATCCAGAAGCGAAAAACATTTTCACACTTTCTCAAGTGCAATACAAATATATTATTTTTTTTGAAAATGTCAAATAGTATACATTAATAGTATATTCTTTTAATTTAGATTCATACTACTTTATTTAGCTAAATAAAGCTGTCATTTATTTTTGTTTCGCATTTTTAAAAAATATATGATTTTGCGAAATAGAAATAGCATAATCACTTTGAGGTGATCTACAATGCGATTGATTGAGCGTATGTTCTATCTTAATAAATTGAAAAATGTTATGGGCACACCAGATATAAAAGTTATTACTGGTATTCGACGTTGTGTAAGTCAAAACTTCTGGAATCGTTTATTGATTATGTGAAAGATAATGATGTTAATGCCAACATCTTTCACATTAATTTCAACCTAAATGAGTATGAACATTTGATGGAGTACCATGCACTAAACAACTTTATTTTAAATTCATATATTCCAGAAAAAAATAATTATATCTTCATAGATGAAGTTCAGATGTGTACTAACTTTGAAAAAAAGCTCAATAGTCTCCATGCTTCTGAAAAATTTGGCATCTATATTACAGGTTCAAATGCATTTCTTTTAAGTAGTGATTTAGCAACTCTTTTCACTGGACGTGCCTTTGAAATCAAAATTTTTCCATTTTCTCTTGCAGAATTCATGCAATATTTTGAATTGAAAGATCAGAATTTGGCCTTTAATCGTTATATTAAAGAAGGAGGAATGCCAGGTTCTTATCTTTATAAAATATAGCTATATTTTTGATATTTTCAATACACTGATTGTTAGGGATATTCAGCATAAATATCAAATACGCAACATGTCAATAATGGAACGTCTTTGCGATTTTATGATTGATAATATTTCCAATCAATTATCAACGCGCAGTGTTGCTACAAACTTTATAAGAGAACACAACAAAACAAATGATCACACTATCAGTACCTATATTAAATATCTTTGCAATGCATTTGCATTCTACAAAGTAAAGAGATATGATATTCATGGAAAACGATGTCTATCATCAAACGATAAGTATTACCTTTGTGACCATTCATTTAAATATGCGAAGTTAGGTACAAAAAATGCAGATTATGGTAGGATGATTGAAAATATTGTCGCCATCGATCTTTTACGACGTGGATATGAATTGTATGCTGGCATATTGTATAAAAAGGAAATAGATTTTGTTGCCATCAAACGCAATGAAAAAATTTATATTCAGATCTGTAACAATATAGATAATCCTGATACTTTTAAGCGTGAAATTGATCCACTTTTGAAAATTAGGGATGCTTATCCAAAGTTACTCCTTACTCGTACTAATCAAGAACCATACCAATATGAAGGAATACAGATTATCGATGTTGCAGATTGGCTTCTTCATGAATAAATAAAAGAAAATTAAAATCAGCAAACTGCTTGAAAAAGCAAATTGTTATTTTTTGATATAAGAAATTATTTTAAATTTTTAAATAAAAGGAAGTTTATAGAAACAATAAATATTCAATGAATTAAATTTTGAATAGATAATTGTGGCAATTTATGATAAAATTTTTTTAGGATGTGATGCATATGTTTGATATAAATAAGTTATATCTTTTAAAAGAAAACAATCAATTAGAAGTTAAAAAAGCATATAATGGATTACCAAATAGTATTTGGGAAACTTATAGTAGTTTTGCTAATAGTCATGGTGGCATTATTATTTTAGGTGTGGATGAACTACAAGATAGGACTTTAATTCCTAGCGGCTTAAATGAGAATAAGGTTTTAGATTTACAAAAAAATTTTTGGAATATTATCAATAATCCTAACAAAATTAGTCAAAACATTTTAAATGACAAAAATGTACAAATAGAAAAAATTGATTCTTATTATATTTTAGTTATTGAAGTACCAGAAGCTTCAAGATATGAAAAGCCAATTTATATTAACAACAATCTACTAATGGCTTATCGTAGAAATTTTGAAGGTGACTATAAATGTACTAAAATAGAAATTCAAGGTATGTTAAGAGATCAAGATTCAAACTCTAATGATAGTATTATTGTAAAATATTTATCATTAAATATTCTAAATCAAGATACCATTAGAAAATATAGAAATAATTATATAAATAATCCTATTAGAAAAACAAATCATCCATTTAAAGCAGACACAAATGACAATTTGCTATATCATATTGGAGCTGCAAAATATGATGAAAATAATATTTTACATCCTACAAGAGCTGGGTTATTGATGTTTGGTAATTTTTATGATATTAAAAGAGAATTTCCTAATTATTTTTTAGATTATCAAGATCATAGAAATTTAGTTGGTGATATGCGTTGGTCTGATCGTATCACTTCTTATTCTGGAGAATGGAGTGGAAATCTATATGATTTTTTTTATCGTATAGCATTTAAAATTACTGAAGATATACCTTCTCAATTCAAAATGGAAGGCATTTTTAAAGATGACAATGTACTTATGAAAAGAGCAATACTAGAAGCACTTTGCAATACTCTTTCTAATGCTGATTATCATATGGAATTAGGAGTTGTCATTAAACAATATCATGATAAAATCATTTTTACAAATCCTGGTACTCTAGCTATTCCTAAAAAAATTGCTTTACTTGGTGGAACTTCTAAAGCAAGAAACCAAAATATTCTTTCTATTTTTTCTTACGTTAACATTGGTGAACGTGGTGGAACAGGCATTCCATTAATTATAAAGGCAACTAAAGAAGGAAATTATCCCGATTCAATATTGGAAGATAGTTTTAATCCCGATCAAACAAAACTAACAATATTCATTAAAAAAGGAAATAATTTGAATATTGATGATGAAAATGTTGTTACTCATAATAATAACAACGTAATTGAAAATTCAAATTACAAAAAAAATATCAAAACAAATCTATTAAAAATAGAAAATAGTTTTAGAAACAAAAAATATTTTGGTAGAAGTGATATTGTTAAATTAATAAATTGCTCAAGTGGCACTGCATATAATCTTATAAATTATTTATTAGAATTAAAAATCATTGAAAATGTCAAAGGACATGGAAAAGCAAAATATATCTTCAAATAATTTATTTTAAAAAACATAAATTACAAAAAAAAATGTTAAATTTCTTAACATTTTTTTGTTTATTGATTAAATGCTTGATCAGGATTAGTAATTTTTAATTTCAAAATTGCATCATGTAATGTTAAACGATTTTTAGTAAAACATATTACTATTAAAGTAATTAAAACTGTAAATATTGTTCCAATAGCTGAAAGAAGCAAATAAATAATTAAAAATTCTACTATAAAAATAAAGAAAAAGCGTAAAAGAAGAAAATTTTTAGATATTAGGACATTATCATTTTTTCTTACCATAGTTCCTTTAAAAATCATCATAGATAATGTTTGTCTTTTCTTAGTAAATAAAGGTATGATTAATTGAAAAATCAATAATGGAATAAACATATCAAAAACAATCATAATTTTATAATTACTATAAAATTTTTTATAAGATTTAACATATTCTGGATCTTTGCTTAATATTTCTGTAATTTCTTGATCTTTTTTTTCTGATTCTTCATAAGCATCTTCTACTGTCAAACCATCATTTATTTTAATATCAATATATGCTGCATTATCAAAAATATATAAATTAAATTGTTTATCTATAGTATATGGATAATTATTTGTTTCACAAACATTTTGATATTTTGTATTTAATATATCAATATCATTGTGACAAATTTGTTTTAATAAAAAAGTGCCAATTGTATTAAAAAGTAATACAAAAACTATAAATGACATTAGACCATCTAAAAGGAAAATAAAGATTCTTTTCCAAATAGAAAATTTTTTTTCTTGTAATTGATAATTATCCATATTATTTTATTACAAAAGCTTTCAAAATTAAATTTTGTAATTCTTTTGAAATAATTTTATCACTATAACATGTAGCAATGATATCATTTTCTTTTACAATATCATTGGCCTTTTTGTGTAAAACAATTCCAGCAGACATATCAATAATATCATCTTTATTCATTCGACCACCACCAAGCAACATACTCGCATGTCCAATTGCTAAAGCCTTAACAACTTTAATAGTACCATTTCTGTCACATTTAATATCACATGAATATTTTGGTTGTTTAAAAAGTTTATAGTTATCAACTACATTGGCATTACCACCTTGAGCAGTTACAAATTCTTTAAATTTTTCTAATGCCTTTAAAGAATATAAATTATTAGATGCATAATCATAAGCATCATCATAATTTGTAAATTTTTTAGCCATTACTAAAAATTCAGCACAAATATGTAAACAAAGAGAAGTTAGATCTTTTGGACCATGGCCTTTTAATGTTTCAATACATTCAATAACTTCTAAAGCATTACCAATATTATAACCTAATGGCTGATTCATATCAGAAATAACAGCATTGATTTTTCTTCCAAGTTTTTGACCAACATATTTCATTAAATTAGCCAATTCTTTAGCATCTTTTTTACTTTTCATAAATGCGCCATCACCATATTTAACATCAAGTTCTATAATGTTAGCACCAGAAGCTAATTTTTTTGAAATAATAGATGAACAAATTAATGGCATTGAATCAATTGTTCCAGTAACATCTCTTAATGCATACATTTTTTTATCAGCGGGGACTAATTCTTGCGTTTGTCCAATAACAACAACTCCTATTTTTTTAGCTTGATTTGAAAATTCATCAAAAGATAATGATGTTCTAAAACCTGGAATAGATTCAAGTTTATCAATTGTTCCTCCAGTATGACCAAGCCCTCTACCAGACATTTTAGCAATAGTTAGGCCACAAGAGGCAACAAGTGGAGCTAAAACAATAGTTGTTTTATCACCAACACCACCAGTTGAATGTTTATCAACAGTATAACGAGATATGTTAGATAAATCATTAACATCACCTGAATTTAACATTGCTCTTGTTAAGTCAACTGTTTCTTTTTTTGTCATGCCTTTAAGTTTAATGGCCATTAATAATGAAGACATTTGATAATCAGGTATTTCATTTTTGGTATATCCAAAAACAAAATATTCAATTTCTTTACGACTTAATTTTTTACCTTTAGCTTTTTTTTCAATTATTTCAATAATATTCATGCCTATTTCCCTCTACTTTCTTGAAATGCATTTACTTGTTTTTGTATAATATCACGAGTTATATTTGCAAAATCTTTTCTATTTTCTAAAAAATAGTTATAAGATAATGGTTCAAAAACATTAACATAAATATCAATTTTTGGATAAACAAAAAAATGAAAAGCAAATGGTTTTTTAGTATTATATAAACATAACATTATAGTTTCAACTTTACTATAAAATACCATTGATTGTAAAGCAGCTTTAAATGGAGCAACATTACCATCTTTACTTCTAGTTCCTTCAGGAAACAAAACGATATCATAACCTTTATTGGCTAATTCACCAGCTTGTTTACAAATCTTTAAAGATTGTTTTAAATCTTTACGATCAATTGCAAGTCCTTCCATAGCTTTTAAATGAGCTCCCAAAAAAGGTATTTTAAAATTTTCCTTTTTTGAAATAAAAATAAGTGGTTTAGTTGACATTTCAGCAAAGGCCATAATATCAAAAATACTATTATGATTTGCTATATAAATTCGCCCATTATCATGTGGTGTATTTATGATTTCATAATTATTTATATGTAATTTGGTTCTTAATAATCTATTAATCCAAACTAGAGTTTTTCTAGCAACATTATAACGATATTGTAAATCATATTTATCTTTATGATGATATAAATATATAACTCTAATTTCACTATATATCATTCTAGGAAGAGCCAAAAAGAATAATATTACCCATTTAATCATATTTATTTCCTAACATATATTTTTATTATAAATTCAGCCATATCTTCTTTAGAAACTAAATCAAAATCATCTTCAAAACTAGGAAAAAAAGCATCACCATCATAATCTTTTTTAACTTCAGAAATTACTAATTTGGATACATAAGGTAATGATAATTTATAAATTGTGGCACCGCCACAAACAACTAATTCTTCTTTTGAATCTTGGTATTCTTTTAATGTTTTTATTAAATCATGTGTTATTTTTACATCATCATGGATATAATTAAAATCTTTATTAAGAGTGGCTACAATTGTTTTTCTATTTGGTAATGGTTTACCAATTGAATAAAATGTTTGTTCACCCATTATTATTGTCTTATTTGTTGTATATTTTCTAAAATGAATAAAATCTTCTTTAATATGCCAAGGAATTTGATTATTTTTACCAATTACTTTGTTATTTTTACTATAAGCAACTATTAAAGAAATCATACAGCTATAGCTCCTTTAATAGCAGGATATGGATCATATTCTAATACAACAAAATCTTCAAATTTAAATTCAGTAATTGATTTAGCATTATCATTTAATATTTTTAAAGTTGGCAATTTACGAGGTGTTCTAGTTAATTGTTCTTTTACTTGTTCAATATGATTAATATAAATATGGGCATCACCAATTGTATGAACAAAATCACCAAGTTTAAGATTGCTTATTTTAGCAAGCATCATTGTTAAAGTAGCATATGAAGCAATATTAAAAGGAACACCTAAAAATACATCAGCACTTCTTTGATATAATTGGCATGATAACCTATCATCTTCATCAACATAAAATTGTACAAAAGCATGACAAGGAGGTAAAGCCATATCTTTTATTTGTGCAGGATTCCATGCACATAAAATAAGTCTTCTTGAAAATTTATTATATTTTAAATCATTTTCTAATTGTTTAATTTGATCTACACCAAAAAAATCTCGCCATTGGTGACCATAAACAGGACCTAAGTCACCCCATTTTGCAGCAAAATCATCATTTGAAGCTATTTTTAAAGCAAATTCTTTAATAGTTTCATTTTGATATTGAGCACTATTTTTATATTTTTCAAATGGCCAATCATCCCAAATATGAACATTTTGTTTATCAAGTGGTTGAATATTAGTATTGCCACTGATAAACCATAAAAGTTCTGCTAAAACACCTTTATAATAAACTTTTTTTGTTGTCAATAAAGGAAATCCTTCATTTAAATCATAACGGCATTGATAACCAAACAAAGAAATAGTACCAGTATTAGTACGATCTTTTTTAAATTTTCCTTTTTCTAAGATGTCTTGGCATAACTTTAAATATTGTTTCATATATAAATTCCGTATAATGAATTTGATTATTTTTGAGATAACCATTAATTCATTAATCCTTTCAAAATCTATTTTTATTATACTTTTAAAAACAAATGTAGTAAAGAACTAAAATAATAATTATTTTATGTAATAAAATAAAAGAAAACAAATCAATGTTTTCTTTTATGTTGTCATATTAATTTAATTTTAAAACTATTCAATAACTACCACTGCTACTGCTACACCAGCATCATGTGATACTGTAAGTCTAGCATTTGGTATATTTTTGAATTTTGGAACACCATTTTCATCTTTATAAATAGAAATATCAGGTAAAGAAATGCCATCATAAGTACTTACGCCAATAGCTTTTAAATAAGCTTCTTTACCAGCTAAACGACCGCCTAAAAATTCCATAGCTCTTTCTCTATCTGTTTTTAAATATGAATTAAATTCTACCATTTCTTTTTTTGATAAAATTTTGTTAGCAACTTTTTCTGATATTCTTGAGACACTAACAATATCAATTCCTATTCCTTTCACAAAATCATTCCTTCCTAAAAATAATTTCATTTTTATTTTCAAATCTATGACATAATTATAAATTATTAACTAACATTGGTCAAGAATATGTAAAGTACTTGTAATAATGTTATGGCGATTGCAAAGTCATGACAATGATTAAAATGTTTTATTTGTAATAAAAAAAGAATCCAAACATATTGTTTTA
>CANQTM010000033.1 GCA_947626825.1 uncultured Bacilli bacterium
TCGCTAAATTATAAAAGTAAATCCGAACCATTCACTCGTTACGAGTATTTGGTTCGGATTATACTGACTTGGTGCGCTAGACAGGAGTCGAACCCACAACCCCTTGGTTCGTAGCCAAGTACTCTATCCTATTGAGCTACTAGCGCTTTTGGAGGTTCCTGTCGGATTTGAACCAACGATCATTGAGTTGCAGTCAATTGCCTTGCCAGCTTGGCTAAGGAACCACGAGCACTAGTATTATACTATTTATGATTGACTTATTCAAGAATTTTATAAAATTTTGTTATTGGCCAATTGTTTAAACTTCAATAATTCAACCAAACAATAATATGTATATTTTTTATATTTTATGACAATTAATCATTTCTATTAATTAATGAATATGGTTTTTGTTTTATCAATCTTAATAAAGGTATTAATAAACTTATAAATAAAATTATAAAAATAAATAATGAGACAATAATAAAATTTAAAAACGAAAAATTAAATATTGTTATAAGTAAACTAAACCTCTTTACTAAAAAATTATTAAATATAGATATTATTACTGAAGAAATTGGTGCTGAAATTAATATTATAGGAATTATTAAAATAAATAATTCAATAATAAATGTTAAAACAACATCTTTTTTACACATGCCTAGAGCTCTTAATACACCTATTTCTTTTTTCTTATCATAAATTACCCCTATAAAGTAATAATTCATAAATGAAATCAATAAAACGATTCCTACAGCAAACAAAACTTGACAAACATTAGATGTAATGGCTAAAAGATTAATTGAAGTAGTGATAGCATATTCATATTCACTACTTGTATAATAAGTTAAAGAAGAAGATTTATATTTTTCAGAATCTCTATAAAAAGAAATTTGTTCATCAAGTTTTCTATTTGTTAATTTAACTTTAGCCAAATCTTTCTTATAATCTTTATCTAAAGGAACGACAACATATTTATAAGTATAAATTTTATAACTAAATTCGTTCATTATGTCATCAAAAGTTTCATCGCTTATTATATATTCATTAGTTTTATCGATTGTTCCATCAAAGTAATAACCTACAGTTTTAAAAATTAATGGAAAAGCCATTGTACTATCAAAATTTGCTTCATCATTAAAGCCAATTTTATCTGGTAAAATTTCATAAGGATCATATATTTCAAAACATTCCAAAATGGTTTGATTAGCAAAATAAAAATAATTGTGTTCTGGATCATATTTATTAATTGGTGAATTTTGAATATATTCACAATATTTTTTCATTATCAAAAAATTATCATCTAACGAAAAAATATCATCATTGTATTGTTCTTTCAATCCTAAATAAGCGTCAGCTACATAACGTACAATTTTAGTATAAACCAAAGATGAAAAAAAATCTAAATTTTTAGTTTCGTTATCTTCATTAGTATTTTCTTTTTCATTTTCTAATTCTTTTACCATTTCATCATATTTTTTAATATAAAAAGATATCGGAAGAAGAATTTCATTTTCACCTAAATTTTTTGAATCATTTAGCGTATATGTTTGATAATCATACATTCCTAATTTTTTTAAATAAATTGAATTTTCATAACTATTTATTTGTTCTCCATAATATTCTTTACATGTAGTTCTATTTTTTAAATAATAATATTTTTTATATAAATCACCAAAATTTCTTTGATAAAAACCTTTATTTAAATATATAATATTGTGCAAGCCTAGTTCATTTGAAGCATTAAGTTCATTATACAATTTGTTTTGATCTTCTTCATTTTTTAATGGATCAAATTTTTGGTGATTAAATTTAGTATCAATAATACCAACAATTGTAAAATAGTAACCATTTTCATTTTCTTTGCAACTAAAATATAACTCTTTACCTATTAAATCTTCATATTTTTCAATATTTGTAACTTTATTATCTTTCGTATAAGAATATTTATGAAATGTTTCATAAAGATATTCAGGAATAACAATTTCATAATCATTTGATGGCAATTTTCCACATAATAAATTAAAATGATATCTATTTAAAAAAGCATCATCTATTTCAGTAAAACCATTAGTAGAAAAAGAATAATATGGATTCCTACTTGATAAAGAATTAACATTGCTTAAAGAATTTGAAAAAATATCATAAACAATATCAACATCACAATTTAAACGATTTTGAAAAAATTGCACATCATTATCATTTAAATTAATATTAATATTATAATTATCTTTCCCATCAGAATATTGTCCTTTTTTTCGAAATGATATAGATGTTATATCCCCTTTTTCCATGTAATTTGTTAATAGTTTATTAGAATTTATAAATCCTATCGACAAAGAAACAGAAACAAAAACACAACATAAAATAGCAAAAAATAATGCAAAACATAAACGAATGCGTCTTTTCTTAAAATATGAAAAAGCTAAATAAAACTTAGATTTAAATGGTAAATGTTTCGTTACATATGTTTTATTTGAATTATTTATATCATTGACATAGTCAGAATTAGTATCATTAACTATCTTGCCATTATTAAGACGAATTACTCGTTGACCATATTGTTTTGCAGCTTCACTATCATGAGAAACAATAATTATTAAACTTTTTTCACTTAAACGTTTTAATATATTAAAAACAATTTCACTATTTTCATCATCTAAATTTCCGGTTGGTTCATCGCACAAAATAATATCTGGATTTTTAATTAGTGCTCTGGCAATTGATACTCTTTGCTTTTCCCCACCAGATAATTCATTTACCATCTTATCTTCATAATTATCTAAGTCGACATCGTGTAATGCTTGTTTTATTTGTTCTTGTGAATAGTTCTTACCTTGCAAATCAAAAACTATTTCTAAATTTCTTTTAATTGAATAATCTTCTAATAAATTAAATTCTTGAAAAACAAAACCAAGTTTATAATTATGAAAGTCATCTAATTGTTTATCAGTAAATGATTTTAATGATTGATTATCAATTAAAATTTCTCCATTATCAAAACTATCAAGACCACCAATTAAATTAAGTAAAGTTGATTTCCCACTTCCTGATTTACCAACAATAAAAATCATTCCCTTATTTGGGAAAGTTAAAGAAATATTATTAAGTGCCTTTACTTCTTTACCTTTTTTGTTTTTATATATTTTAGTTAAATCTTTAATTGAAATCATAGTAAAGTCCTCTATTTGATAAATGTAAAAATAATTTTAACATTTTTATTTAACCAAGTGTTCCAAAATGCGCCTGTAGCTCCATATCTAATATACAATATATCCCTATCATTAAATTTTTCAAATGGGAAGCAACCAAAATTTATTGTAACATTTGTATAATTTTTTTCCGTATTCCATTCTCCCAATTCATATGTGATTTCCGCAAGTTTTGAGTTAGAATCATCGCTCGATCCATTATATAAATAAAACACTTGATATCCATCATCTTTTTCTTTTATGTCTAAATTTAATTCAATTTTAATTTTTGTGTAACCTTTTTCCTTGAAAATTCCAAGTCCATATTTTAAATTATCATAAAGACTTAAAGTATCATAAGTTTCTTTGTCAAAAATATTATTGTTTTCAATTGTTTTTTCACCATCTCTGAGTTCAAATCGATAAGAAATATCTCCATCTGTTTTAAAATCAATTGAATCATATTTATTAAAAATAGATTCAAAAAATTTTTGCTCGTATTCATCATATTTTAATTTCAATGAATAAGCCACTTCTATCCTATAATTGTGAGGAATTAGTCTCCAAATCGGTAATAAACCATCGCTAGATGTTCCAATAATTACAGGTGCATCCTTTACAGATAAAGCCCACGAATTATAATGAGTATTTAAAGAATTAAGTGATGTTGTGGCAAAAGGATCACCACCCTTTGCATCTATTTTAAGCATAGATGATGTTTGTGAAGCATAATCATTTAAACAACCTTTTAAATCAATTGACAAATCATTACTATTTGTACCTAATTTATCGAATAATGATGCTTTAATCGATTCATCTATTTTTGCTTTAAATTCTCCACCAACAGATGCTTTGTTAGAAGTTATTGAATAATACACATTTGCCGTACCACCATATTTTCCCTTTAAAATAACATGTGTACCAAATTTTTCAAAAATCTCTTTAGCCTCAATTTTTGAATTTGCAAAATCATCAATTGCCTTCAAAAAATCTGGATGTAAATTTTGAATATATGTTTCTCTTTTATTTGAATATTCAGGTAAAGAACATGTGTATCTTATAATTTCCGAATTTAAATTATAGAAATAATGACTTGCAGTTTCGTTGTAATTCAATTGACTAAACGAAGAAAAAGCATTGTCCATATTTGCCGCAAACAAATTTGAAACTATGCCACTTTCACCAGTAAATTCTGATTTTCCTTCAAATTGTTTTACTAGTTCTTTCATAGTATTTGTAGAAGTAGCTGTGGTGCTAGATGAATTTACATTTATTATTGATGCATTTCTTTTTTCTTCATCAAGAAATTCTTTAGTCAAAATAGGGGCACCATCTTTAATTTCTGAAGCATCCAATATACCATTTTTAACAACATTATAGCCATATCCTAATCCATCCATATTGTAATCTTCAATATTAACCTCTTCTTCCAACGCAAAAACTTCCATTTGACTTATATTAGATTGAGATAATAATAATATAGATACATACAAACAGAAACAAATTTTTTTCCTCATGTTAATGTCTTCCTCCTATAATTAAATTTATATACATAATTATAAACTATTGTCTATATAATATCTATTTTTTTTTATTATTTTAAAATTAAATTTCACAACTTTATAAAATTTTTCAAATTATATATATTAATTATATTTCTTTAATTAATAACGAGGTGTTTTTTACGATTGTTTTTTATATTAATTAAACAATAATATAATTTAAACCCAAAACATAATATAATATTAGAATTTAAAATAAAAATTTCAATAATTGTCATTATAAAATTTATATACTATTAAATAAAATGAAACAAACTTTTATTTAAATTTTTTCCTTATTTTTTTACAAATCAACAAATTATAATAAAAATAAGTTATAAAAAACTTCACTTTAAAAAAAACAAAATAATCATTTTTCCCTTTATTAAACAAAAAATGTCTTAAAAATTTAATTCAAAAACATGTTCGATAGAACAATAATGTCATAATATTTCCACAAATTAATATATTATATAATGTCTGCACTAACTATTGTAATTAAGAAAACGATAAAAATTTTTTTATTGTTGCTTAATTTTTTAATAAATACACATAGTTGGTTCTAATTCCAACTAGATTAATATCATGTTCAATACACTATAAAAAAACTGTGAAATCATATTTTTCACAGTCCATTCTTTTATTTATTTTTATTTCTATTCTTTCTTGCACGTTTACTACGAATATTTTTCACTTCAAAGATTACAATTAAGACAACTACAACTCCTAAGAAGACATAAATAACCCAAGAAATGGAATTTCCTTTAACTCTAATCCACATTTCATTAACTTTTTCGTTTTGTTCACCAAAATCTTTCATAACAGCGCAGCGTTTAATTGTTTCTTCATCAGGATATTGAGCATATAATTGACGATTTTCTTCACTTGTATGAATTATAAAACTATCAATAAGATTGCCATTATCATCTGTTATACCTGTATCTTTGAAAAAATATGATAAATCATATTCTATGGTTTCATCTGTTTCTTCTTCGTCATACGTTTCTTGAACTAAATTCCATATTTCTTGTCCTGCAATACCACTTGTGTAGCCAGTATAGTCCATATTTTGTGCAGCAATTTCTGGTCGACATAGAAAATTCATTAATTCTTGTGCTAATTCAACATTAGCACCTTTAGGCATAACCCAACCATCAAACCAAATATTTGAGCCTTCTTCAGGGACTTTATAGTTTATAATAAAATTATTTTCTAGTTCAGCAACATCCATAGCATAAACAGCGTCACCTGACCAACAAAGGTTAACATAATATTTGCCATTAATAATATTTTCTTTACCTGTATCAACTTCAAATTCATAGATGTTTTCTTTAGCTTTTTTTAAAGCTGTTTCAACTAAAGAAATTGTCAAATCATCACATCTATTCATTATTTCAGTTACTTTATCATTAAAGGCTTCATCATCTAAAGTTTCTTTTGCAAGTTTTAATTCTTCTTTATAAATGTGCAATGTTGCTGTAACATAAGTATCTCTTACACTATCTTTTAATGATGTTTGATTTTTAAAATCTTCATTCCAAATAATATCCCAACTAGAAACTTCATCTAAAGAAACATTAGCAGGATCATACATAAAGCCCATTGTTCCCCACATATATGGAACTGCATATTCATCAAAAGAGACTTCAGTTCCATCAGATGTTTTTGTTTTGAATTCTTTTAATGTTTGTTGAATATATGATGAACCATATTCTTCATAATTACTAATTTTTTTATTTAATGGTTCCAACATATCATTAATTATCATTTTTTCAATCATATATTCTGATGGACATACTAAATCATATTGCACACCACCAGCTCTTAATTGATTATATAAATCTTCATTAGTTTCATATGTTGAATATTCAATTTTTACATTTTTATGTAATGTGTCTTGGCAATATTGTTCAAATTTATCTAAAACACCAATAGTATCTTCATCAGTTTCAGAAATATAATCTGCACAATTATAGACTCTTAAAATAGTAGTATCAGAACTTGAATTATTATTTTGTGTTCCACAACTTGATATCGAAAAGCAAATCATTATAGTAGCACTTAATGCTAATAATTTATTTTGTTTCATTTTAATTTTCCCCCTCATTAGCGAATTTTTAAATTTGCTTTTGCTTCTTTATGTCTATTTACAATACCATAAATTACAACACCAATAGCAATAACAACAAAGATTATTGTAGTCAATGATCTAAATTGTAAAGGAATTGATTTTTTAACCATTGATTTATATACATAAGTCGATAAAGTATCAAAAGATGTATTAGCAGTATAAGCAGTAATTATATAATCATCTAATGATAAAGTTATTGATAACAAAAATCCCGATATTATTCCTGGTAAAATAAATGGGAAAACTACTTTCCATAATGCCTTAGCTGGAGTTGCGCCCAAATCTAGTGCTGCTTCATATTCATTAGGATCCATTTGTTGCAATTTAGGCATTACATTTAATACAACAAATGGAATTGTTAAAACAACGTGTCCAATTAATAAAGTAGTAAAACTTAATTCTACATGTAAAAACGAATATAAAATTCTTAAAGATAAAGCTGTAACAATTTCGGCATTTACAATTGAAATATTTGAAATTGCATTTAATGTATTACGAACTTTTCTTTTTGAATAGAAAATACCAATAGCACCTAATGTACCGATAATTGTTGAAACTAAAGCTGCAGCTATAGCAATTTCTATAGTATGAGCAACGGCTATCCATATTTCTTTTGATTTTAAAATACCAAAATCAAATAAATCTGTATACAATTTAAATGTTGGTGTATGAAATTCTCCAAATCTAATTGTTGTAGTATCTTGAAAAGAATAAATCATTAAAATCAAGATTGGTAAATACATTATAAATAAAACTAAATAAATATAAATTTTTCCAAAAACTTTTTTTACCATACACGATTACCTGCCTTTTCTTCTTTTTCTTTAGAATTGCGAGTTAAGTGCATCATAACAAATAAAATAATTAATAAAACTATTGAAGCAGCAGAGCCATAATTCCATTGAGAAGCGCCAAAATATTGATTTATTAAATTACCCATTATTTGTAATTTTTGATTTGAAAAAACATCAGTAATAACATAAGAACACATTGATGGCATAAATACCATAGTTGCAGCACTAATTATTCCTGGCATTGTTAATGGAATAATTGTTTTGACAAAAGATGTCATAGGATGGGCTCCTAAATCACTTGAAGCTTCTATTACACTTTTATCAAGTTTTAACATTGTTGAATATAATGGTAAGATTACAAAAGGTAAATAATCATAAACCATTGCTATTAATACACAAATATACATGCCAATTGTATTTGAAGCTTCAATACCCATAAATTGTAATAATTCTTTTGTAGCATTACTTCTTAAAACAAAGTTAATCCACATAGGCATAATAAAGAAATAAACTAAAACTTTTGATTTATTTACTTTTCTATTAGCAAGTAAATATGCAAGTGGATAACCAATTAATAAACATAAAGCTGTTGTAAATAAAGCTATAAATATACTTATTATTAAGGTATTAGCATTATTAGAATTAAAAATAACTTTGTAATTTTGAAATGTTAAATGCCAATCTGGTGTTGTAAAAGAATAAATAATAATTAATACTAATGGCACTAAAACAAATGAAAGTAGAAATAATGCATAAGGAATAGCTAAATGTTTCCTATTTAACATAAATTGACGTTTAGATTTGCAAGTTTGATCATTAGAGTCATGATTTTTTGGTGAAGATGATATAATTTTTTTATTTTCCATTATTAGCCACCTTCAATTTCATCTTAATTTTACTTGAATCAATTATAATTCCTACTAAATCATTTTCATTATAAGTATATTCAGTATCAATAATGAAATCTTCTTCATTTTCATTTGTTCTAACAATTACTTGATAATGATCACCTTTATAAATTGAAGAAATAACTTTACCATAAACCATGCCATCTTCTTCATTATCAGTTAAAGTAATATCATTAAAATTAATATTAACTTCAACATCAACGTCAGTTAAATCTATCTGTTCACCATTAGATGTTATTAAATAACCATCTTCATCAATATGTGAACCATTATATAATTGTGTTACATCACATTCAAAAACACCATCACCAAAACATACTTTGTTATTTTTATCAATGTAGCCATCAAAAATGTTAGTAGTAACATCTTTTTTCATAATATGAATCAATTCTGGTTCAATATAAATTCCAACTGTATCGCCAACATTGTATTTATCAGTTGATTGAACTTCAATTTCTGCTTTACCATTTAATAGAATATATTGGTAATGAACGCCTTTAAAAACACGACTATCTATTTTAGCATTTAAAATTCCTTTATCTAAAGCAACAATATCAATATCTTCTGGACGTACAACAACATCAACTTTTTCACCAATTGAAAAATCATCTACACATTCAAATGTTGCATTTAAAAATTTAACTTTTCTTTTACCCATAAATGTTCCTGTGTAAATATTTGATTCTCCAATAAAATCAGCAACGAAAGCATTAGCTGGTTCATCATATATTTCATTTGGTCGACCAATTTGTTGAATTTCTCCATCTCTCATAACAACAATAGTATCAGACATTGTTAATGCTTCTTCTTGATCGTGAGTAACGTAAATAAAAGTGATACCTAATTTTTTGTGCATTTCTTTTAATTCAAGTTGCATATCCTTACGCATTTTTAAGTCCAAAGCGCCTAAAGGCTCATCAAGAAGTAAAATTTCAGGTTCCATAACAATTGCCCTTGCTATAGCAACACGTTGTTGTTGACCACCAGATAAAGTTGATATATCTCTATTTTCAAAATCTTCAAGGTCAACTATTTTTAAAGCATTAATAACTTTTTCATCAATTTCTTCTGGTGTTAATTTTCTCAATTTTCCTGGTTTCTTTTCATTTGGAATCTTTTTTAACTTTAATCCAAAAGCTACATTATCATAAACATCTAAATGAGGAAATAAAGCATATCTTTGAAAGACCGTATTAATTGGACGTTTATATGGTGGTAATTTAGTAATATCTTGACCATTTAATAATATTTCCCCTTTATCTGGTATTTCAAATCCTGCAACCATTCTTAAAGTTGTAGATTTTCCACAACCAGATGGGCCTAAAATAGTTACAAATTCTCCTTTATTTATATATAAACTTAAATCTTCAATAATAACATTATCTCCAAAAGATTTGCTAACATGTTTTAGTTCAATAATTTTTTGTGCCATAAAATTTTGTTCTCCTTTTAAAAAGTTGGTGGACATGAAATCCAAATAATTTTCGAAACATCTTTAGATATGTTTTTAATGTAATGAATTTTATCAGCTGTGAAATAAAATGTTTCATGCTGATTTACTTTATAAACATTATTACCTAAATAAATTGCAATTTTACCTTTTAAAACATAACCAAATTCTTGACCTTCATGAGGCATATCCTGTGTCAATGTTGCATTAGGTTTTAATTCAACACATATTGGTTCCATTTCATTTTTTTGAGAATTAGGTACTAACCATGTAATATTATAATCTTCATATTCTGCTAAAAAATAATCATCTTTTTTGAAAACAATTTGTTCATCTTCGTCATCAGAAAAAAACTCTTTTAAATTAGTACCTAAAGCTGTCAAAATATCTTGTAAAGTTGAAATAGACGGCTCATTATTATTATTTTCAAGTTGTGAAATAAAACCTTTTGTTAGTTCACAACGATCTGCTAACTCTTCTTGCGTTAATCCATTAAGGGTTCGTAAATTTTTAATTTTTTTACCAATATCCATATTTTATTTCCCCCATAAAATATTATTCATGTGTTGTTTTGTAAAAGTAAACTTTTAGTTTATTTTTGCTAAACTTTTAAACAATGAATTATTATAATGTATCTTATATTATAATGCAATAAAAAAATACAACATTTTACAACAATTTTATAATTGTAATTTGCTGTATTTATTTCATATAAAATCAAATAAAAAAATTTTTAAATATTAATTATTTATTTGTTTAATAATTTTATTTTTTAATGATTTAGATTTTTGTAATGATTTATTCATTTTATCAATGTTTTCGTTTTTGATTGTTTCATCTTTAATATTTAAAGCATTTGCAAAAACATTCAAAGAAATCATTTCAACACAACTATTTAATAAAATAGCACCAGAAATCAAATCAGAATATAAATTTTTATTACCAAGAGAAATTAATCTTTCAAGATTTTTTAAAGCAAGAATTGCTGCATCAACCATTTCACAAGAAATAAAATTTGCAGTGATAAGAGATTGTTCTATAGCCTTTTCATCTTTGGCCTTATATGCTTTTGAAATACTATCATAAGATAGTGCGTCATCATCAATACCTCTAATTAAGACATCTTTACATAATTCAAGTTTTTCAATACTAACAATAAATTTATCTTTTTCTTTTTGAGATGCTTCATTATATTTTTTCTTTTTTATTGAAAAATGACCTAGCATTTTACCTAATGCAACTCCTAATGCACCAACTAAAGCAGCCACACTACCGCCACCTGGAGCAGGTAATAAAGAATCTACTTCATTTATATAATCAATAATATTTTTTTCAACTAAACTCATAGTTTTTGACCTCCAAAAATATTATACAAGTTATAATTTAATTTTACCATACATTATTCTTAATGAATTTGCTATTGCAAGTAAGCAAACACCAACATCAGCTATAATTGCAACAAACATAGGTATTTTAATAAAAATTGCTAAAATCATAACTAAAAATTTTGTAACAATCGATAAAATTATATTTTCATAAACTATTTTCATAGTTTTTTTAGACGTTTTTAGTAATTTATTAACTGAACTAATTTTATCATCCATAATAACAACATCACTAGCTTCAATTGCAATATCTGATCCTAACGATTTCATTGCAATACCAACATTGGCCTTAACTAGACATGCTGCATCATTAATACCATCGCCAACATAAATCAAATGACTATTTTGCCCTAATTTTTCAATTGTTTCAACTTTGTTTTCAGGAAGCATTGAAGCATAATATGTTTTAATATTTAATTTATTGGCGACTGTTTCAACTATTTTTTTATTATCTCCACTAATTAAAACCAATTGATATTTATTTTCAAGTTTATTTAATGAATCAATTGCTTCTTCTTTAATTACATCATCAATTACTACATATCCAAGTAATTCATGATTATATATAACATAAACTAATGTCCCTATTTCATCGTTATTTACACTAATATTTTCTTGTTTTAATAATTTTTCATTGCCAATTAAAATTGTTTTATTTTGATAAGTAGCCTTTAAACCATAACCTGGAATATTTGTTAAATCATTGACTTCAATTTCTTTAACTTTATTTTCAAAATATTTATTGATTGATAAGGCAATTGGATGAGAAAAATTCTTTTCACATGAATAAATTAATGCTGACATTAATTCTTTATTATTGCTTACTATTTTTTTCACTTCAAATGTACCTTTAGTCAATGTCCCTGTTTTATCAAAAGCAACTATTTTCGTTTTAGCTATTTCTTCAAAATAAATAGCTCCTTTAACCAAAATAGCATTTTTGGCACATTTTCCAATAGCCATAAAATATGATAGAGGTATTGAAATAACTAAAGCACAAGGACATGAAATAACCATAATGGTTAAACCTTTATATAAATAATCAAAGAAATTTTCTTTAAAGCCTAAACATAAAGGAACAATAAACATAACTATTAATGATATCAATATAACTATTGGTGTATATATTTTAGCAAACTTAGTAATAAATTTTTCTTTTGTTGCTTTATTTTCATTGGCTTTTGAAATTAAATCAAGAACTTTAGCTGATGTTGAATTTGTAAATGTTGATGTTGCTTTAATATATAAACTACCATCAATATTTAAACTACCAGATAATACTTTGTCATCTATATTGACAGCTACTGGTGCACTTTCTCCTGTAAGAGAAGCCATATTTAATGATGAACTTCCTTTAATAATAATTCCATCAACTGGGATAACATCTCCAGGTTTAATTAATAATACATCATCAACTTCAACATATTTTGCATTGATATTTTGTGTTTCTCCATCAATTACTTTAGTTACTTCATCGACATCTAATTTCATCATATCAACAATTGAATCTTTCGATTTATCAACAGCCAAATCTTGTAAAAATTCACCTATTTGATAAAGTAACATTACTAAAACACCATCATATCCATCTATACCAGAATCTTTATTAACAAAATAAACTATTAATGCTGTCAAAGAAGCTAAACTCATTAAAAAATGTTCATCAAAAATTTCCCCATGACGAATATGTTTTAATGTTTTCCATAAAACATCATAACTAATAACTAAATAAGAAATAATCAAAAAAACAATATTAGTAATATCATTTTTTATTACCAAAGCTAAAACTAAAAACAAAATAGAAATAGCTACTCTAATTAATAAAATTATTCTTTGCCTTTTTTCATTTTGAATATTTTCTTCATTTTCTTTTTCAAAAGATAGTTCATGGCAACAACAATCATGATCATGATGACATTCATCATGATGATTTAAAGATTCATTTTTTTTCATTTATTTATCCTCCAACACATGTTCACAACCTATTGATAATATTTTAGCGATATGTTCATCTGCTAATGAATAATACACTTCTTTGCCTACTTTATGAGATTTCACTAAATTAACTATTTTTAAAGTGGCCAATTGATGTGAAATTGCAGAATGATTCATATTTAATAAATAAGCTATTTCACAAACATTTAATTCATTATTTTGTAATACTTGCATTATTTTTATTCTTGTAGGATCAGCAAACATTTTATATAATACTGCCATTTCTTCGCAAATATCGCTTTCAACTTCTTTAATGTTTTTTATTTTTTCCATATTAATAACATGTTGATGTTTTTCCATATTGTTCCTCCTAACATATGAGCACTTGTTCACATATTCATATTATACTTACTTTTATAATATGTCAACAAAAAAAATATTATTACGTTAATCTTTTTTAGAAATGTTACCGATTTAAAAATTATAAAGTAATATATTAACATTGTGAAAGGATGAAAATATTCACATTGCATAATAAAAAGATATTGGTTATGTGTTATCTCATGATTTAGAAAATATGCCATCTAATAATTTACTTATCGAAAAAGAGTTGAATTATATTAAAGGCTTTAAATTCAATATCTATTAATTAGTATATAACAATTTCAAAATATTTTTAAAATTTCTTTTTAACATTTAGTTTCATTTAATTTTCAAAGTTTTTAATTTTAATATAGATATTTAACTTTTTTAAAATAATTATAGTTTCTTTTTATTTCATTTAAAAAGCAATAAAATTTCATATTTGTTTTTGTTTTGTCTCACATTTGTTTTTAATTTGTCTCAAATTAGTTTATTTTCCGATAAATGCGGCATTTATTATAAAATTTTAGTATTGATTTTTAAAACAAATAATGTTAATATACATAACGGCGAACACATAGTTCGGTTATGATAGGAGAATAATTAATCATGGAAAAATGGAATTCATTTTTGATGGTATAATTAACATTAGAATGAATTTCGATAAATTTTTATATGGAGGGAATATGGAATATTTGTCAATAATATTTCTCATTCTTTTCATTATTTATCTTATTAAAAATAATAATAAGAAGAAGTAAGATTTATTAATTTTTGTTCTATGTTAATTGTTTCATCATAACAAAAAGGTAGGAGTCACCTCTCCTACCTTTTTCCACTGGAAAAGTGGTTTTTGTTCTATGTCGCTATTATTGTAAAACAAACTTCCAAGAATTGTCAATAGGTAATGAAAAAAATAGTAATTACGCATGAAAATTTAATCAAAAAATAAAGTTTTTTTATTTTTGTTGACATTGTTATTATACTATGAT
>CANQTM010000034.1 GCA_947626825.1 uncultured Bacilli bacterium
TCTTTTCATAAACCCCATGATTTTGAAGAGCTTTTTTTGAAAACCCCACGCAAACCCCACGTTTGCGAGGAGAGCCTCTTTTAGAATTCCACGTTTTTAAATGATTTTTTAATAAAATAAATTTTCAAAGAATTAATTTTCTAATATTCTATTAACAATTAATTCATATCCAGCTGTTTGTGGATGCATACCATCAGGAATGTATTGCGCATAGTTTTCGCCATTCCACAAATCAAATACATCAATATATTTACAATTTTTTGCTTCGGCAATTTCTTTAACTACATATCTCATGTCAGATCTTGTTTTACAATATTGGCCTTCGGGTGTAGATATGTTATTAGATAATGGCCAAGTACTATATGATAAACTTAAACAAACAATTTTAATTGTGGGATTACATTTTCTTATTTCATCAATTAAATATGAATAACTTCCTTTAAAAGATTCTTTAGTACCATAATTTTCATCATTAACATCACCTAATTCTCCAATGATGCATCTATATGAAAAATCATTGTTTCCAAAATAAATAAAAGCATAATCACTTTTTTCAAGATTTTTTCTAGCTTCCATGTTGTTTTTAATTACATAAGTTCCGACAATGGTTTTGTGACTTTCATTACCACGACAATAGCCTATTGTTGCTCCGCCAATAGCATAATTATACATTGTCATTTCATATTTACTTACAAGTTGGTCACACCAAAAATCTGGCCATTCTTTATAATTTGAATAACTAATTTCAGAAATTGAATCGCCAAAAACAGTAAAAGATTTTCCATATAAATTCTTTATACCAGTTTTAAAATTTCCATCCATTGCATTTTCCTCAGTAACAGTTATTGTAAATTCTTCTTCATAAGTTTCATCGATAATTATTGTTGCCTTAGTAGATCCAGTTTTTAAACCACAAATATAATCATATTCTTTTTCATTTTTGTCTTCATTATCATGGGTTTTAATT
Source organism: uncultured Bacilli bacterium (assembly GCA_947626825.1). GTDB lineage: Bacteria > Bacillota_I > Bacilli_A > RFN20 > CAG-631 > CAKPXW01. The sequence continues at coordinate 968 of CANQTM010000034.1, forward strand.
TCAAATTTAGCAATATTTTTATCATCAATAATAACATCAATAAAACTATTTTGATATTGGTCATTTAGTAAATAAGGTATATAGTAACTGTCATTAATAGGCATTTTTAAAACATTATTTTCTAATGCCCCATCTTTAAAAACGCTTTGAGTGCTATTTTGAGAACTGCTTGATTCTAATTCACTACTATTTTCATTACTATTACTATTATTATTATTGCCATTACATGATACTAATAACAATGTACTTAACAATAAACAATTTAAAATTGATTTTTTCATTTTATTTTTTTCCTTTAACTATTAATAATTTTTTCTACAATAAGTTCATATCCAGCTGTTTGAGGATGAATGCCATCAGGACAATATGTTGAATAATTACTTTGATTCCATAAATTATAAATATCAATATATTTACATTTTTTTGCTATTGCAATTTCTTCAACAACATTATGTAATTCTTCTCTTGTTTGAGCATAACCTTTTGGATTTGTTGGATTCAATGCATTAAAATCAATAGGATAATTCCATGTCCAAGTGCTATATGATAAACTTAATAAAACAATTTTAATTGTAGGATTATATTCTCTTACTTTATCAATAATATAAGACATACTTCCTTTGAATGATTCTTTAGTAGTAAAATTGTTATCATCTATTTCACCAATTTCTCCGATAGGAACTTTATATGAATAATCATTATTACCATAATAAATAAAGCAATAATCAGATTCAGCTATATCAGCTTTTACTGTTTGATGATTAGTATTCATTTGGCGAATTATTGAAGTACCAACATTTTGTTCAGGAGCCCCATTATTAAGAAGGCCTATGCTATGACTAGCAGTTGAACCACTAATAGCATGATTATGTAATTTCATAGAATAATTATTAACTAATTGTTCACTCCAAAATGTAGGGCGATTGTATGGATATGCTGTTACTGTTATATCAGAAGTTGAATCTCCTAAAACAGTAAATGTTTTTCTAAATAAATTATTTACACCAGTTTTAAATTCTCCATTCATTGCGTTTTCCTCAGTAATAGAAATTGTTACATCATCTTTATAAGTTTCATCAACAACAATTTGAGCATGTGTTGTACCAGTTTTTAAGCCTTTTATAAATGCATATTCATTGCCATCAATTTCTTTAATTTCAAATTTAGCCACGTTTTTATCATCAATATAAACATCAACAAAACCATTTTTATATGAATCACTTAATAAATTATTAATGAAAATGTCATCATTTATTGATAGTTCAATTGTTTGTCCTGTAAAAATATTATCTCTATAAATAAGACCATCTTCATCTACAATATCTTCAGAACTATTTGAATTTTCACTATTACTAACGCTGTCACTATTGTTTGTATTATTGCATGATGCCAAAAGAATAGTACTCAATAATAAACAACTTAAAATTGACTTTTTCATGTTATCATTTTAGTCTCCTTATATTTTATTAATTGCCTGATGAAAATATTTTAAAACATTTTAAAGTAAAATGCTATTCTTTTGTTAATTTTTCTTTATGAAATTGTAATTGATATAAACGATAATATTTACCTTTTTTCTTTAAAAGCTCTTGATGATTGCCTTGTTCAATAATTTCTCCATGCGATAAAACAATAATATTGTCAGAATGTTGAATAGTAGATAAACGATGAGCAACGATAATCATAGTACCAATATTCATCATTTTATTTAATGAATCTTGTATCAATACTTCTGTTTCTGTATCAATATTTGCTGTTGCTTCATCAAGAATCATTACTTCAGGTTTATGCACTAATGTCCTAGCAAATGATAATAGTTGTCTTTGCCCTGCAGAGAAGTTATTACCTCTTTCTAAAACTTCTTCATCTAATCCATGACTTAATTTTTTAATAAAACTCATTGCATTAACATATTCACAAGCCTTTATGATTTCTTCATCAGTAATATTTTCTTCTCTTAGTACAATATTACTTCGAATTGTTCCAGAGAAAATAAATACATCTTGTAACATTTGACCAAAATGTTTTCTAAGAGATGAAATTTTAATATCTCTAATATCAATACCATCTACTAAAATTTGCCCTTTATTTATTTCATAATTTCTTACAAGTAAAGATAAAATAGTTGTTTTACCACTTCCTGTTGAACCAACAAAAGCAACTGTTTGTTTAGCAGAAATTTTAAATGAAATGCCTTTTAAAATCCATTCATTTTCATTATAAGCAAACCAAACATCTTTAAATTCAATATTGCCTTCAATATGATCAAGTTCTATAGCATTTGGTTTATCAACAATTTCAGGTATCATATCAAGAATTGTAAATATTTTTTCAGATGATGCAAAAGCTGATTGCAAAGCATTGAATTGGTCTGCTAAATTTTGAACTGGATTAAAGAATGAACCAATGTATGAATAAAAAATAACAATAATATCACAAGTTATTACTTGTCCCAAGAAATTAATTGAATTTATTACACCAGAACCACCAATCCAAAATAGCAATAATAAATTTAAAACATATAACATATATATTGTAGGTCTAAAAATACTAAAAACACCAATTTGTGCAATTTTTGATTTTTTTAAACGAATATTTCTTTCTTGAAATTCTCTTTCTTTTCTTTCTTGTTGATTGAATATTTGAGTTACTTTAATTCCTGAAAGATTTTCAGATAAAAAAGTATTTATATCTGTTGTATTTGTTTTTACTCTTCGATATGCTCGGCGAGAAAATTTTCTAAAAATAATAGTAAATAAAACTATAAAAGGAACAAATGCTAAAACTAATAATGCAAGTTCAACATTAACAAGTAACATTGCTATTATATAGCCAATAATTAAACCTGAATTTTTTACTAAATTAACAAATAAGTTTGTAAACATCATTGATACAGCATTTGTATCGTTTGAAATTCGAGTAACTAATTTTCCAACAGGAATATGGTTAAGTTGATTTGCTGATAATTGTTCAATATGAATAAACAAATCTTCTCTTACTTTAGAAATAATTTTTTGCCCTGTTTTTTGTAATATAATAGCTTGTATATATGAACAGATTAAAGATAAAATTAACAAACTAATATAAAGAATAACATCTATTAAAATTTCACTATATTTATAAGGTGTTTCTTGTTGTAATGTTTTGACAATATCTCCTGTAATTAAAGGTAAAATAATATCAGAAGCAATAGTAAAAATCATTACTAAAAAAACAACAATAAAGCTTTTATAATATGGTTTAGCATATTTAAATAGCCTTTTAACAATTTCACTATCTTTCATATTTCTATCAAAACCATATGCTTCTTTTTTATCTTTCATTAAGATAAAGGCAATGATAAAAATTAATGAAAAAACAATTAAAATAATGCTGACATAAAATAGAGGGTTCATTATTCTTCACCTCCATATTCATCTTCAAGACGTTGCAATTCGACCATTTTTCTATATTCATGACAAGTTTTTAATAAATTTTCATGACTATCAAAAGCAATTAAATTGCCATCATCTAAAAATAAAATTTTATCCATTTTTTCAACAGTAGAAATTCTATGGGCTATTAAAATTGTTGTTTTGCCTTTTCTAGTGGCTTTTAAATTATCTAAAATAGTTTTTTCTGTTTTAGTATCAACAGCACTAACTGCGTCATCTAAAATTAATATAGCTGCATCTTTTAATAGTGCTCTAGCTATAGATGTTCTTTGTTTTTGACCACCAGAAATAGTAACTCCTCTTTCACCTAACATAGTGTTGTATCCATCTTTGAATTCACTAATATTACTATCAAGATCTGCAAGTTTAGCCACTTTTGTTACTTCTTCAATTGGACTTTTGCCATCATATGCAAAAGCAATATTAGCAGCTATTGTATCTGAAAATAAAAAATTATCTTGAGGAACATACGAAGCATATTGTCTAACAAGATTAATTGGTAATGTGTTAATATCATTGTCATCAATTAAAATGGTATTATCTTCAACATTATATGTTCTAAGCATCAAGTCAACTAATGTTGTTTTACCAGCACCGGTTTTACCAATAATACCAATGTTTTCACCAGCATTAATTGTAAAAGAAATGTTTTTAAGTGCATCATAGTCAGCACCAGGATATCTAAATGTTAAATTGCGATATTCAATTTTTCCATAAATTTTATCGATATCTTTACGAACGTCTAAACGATCTTTAACTTCAATAGGAGTATCAAGTAATTCACTAATTCTATTTAATGATGCTCTTCCTCTTGATGACATTTCAATTAATCTTGATAAAGCCATTACAGGCCAAACAACTGAATTGAAATATGAAAGAAACATTATTAATTTACTTGCATTAAAAGTGCCAGTATAAGCATAATAACCACCAACACCTAAAATTATTGTAACTACTGATTGTACAAATAATGTAACAAAGATATTTAATAATGTTGATGCTTTAACAAAATCGACATTAGCTTTTTCATTTCTTTTATTAACATATCTAAAAGCAATTAATTCTTTAAATTCTTTAACAAATGCTTTAATTACAGCAATACCAGAAAAACTTTCTTGGGAAAAATCAGATAATTCAGAAAAGGCTTCTTGCCTAATTTTCCATTTTTTTCTCATATAGCCTCCAACTATACCACTAATAATTCCCATAAAAACCATAGGAATTAACGATAAAAATGTTAAAAAAGCATTTAACCTAAACATTTTAAAAATTGCCATGCCACCTAAACATAAAGCATCAACAAACATTAAAACTCCATCGCCAAAGCATTCGTGAATAGTTTCTATATCATTTGTAAATAATGACATCATATTTCCAACTTTATTGTGTTGATAAAAATTAGAAGATAGATTTTTACAATGACTAAACATTTCTTTTCTTAAATCAGCTTCAACTCTTACAGCTGCTCCATAAAAGCAAACACGCCACAAAAATCGACCAATAACCATAAAGATAACAACAATCAACATATCTTTACATAATATTTTTAAAGTATCTATAGTTAATTTTGTAGTATCAGTTGTTGGATCTAAACCATCAATAACCTGTCCATAAATTTCAGGAATTTTTAATTGATAAACATCAACTAAAATTAAGGCACCAATTCCAAGCAACAAGAATAAAGCATATTTCAAGTAGTATTTATTTAAATGCTTTCCAAATACCATAATTTTAGTACCCCTTCACATAACTTTATTTATTTTAAATAATTTTTCTATTAGTGTCAATTATGATAAAAAATTATGTGTTAAAATGACATTTTTTGCGAATGATTTCATTAATATTGGAATTGTTTAATACATGACAAAAAGTTTATTCTATTAAATTTTTAGATTAATATATAATAAAATTTATTTTTTTGTTATAATATAACCATATTTTTTATGGAAAGGGGTGAAATTACAATGCATTATTTATTTTTTGATATTGAAGGTGCTAATAATTATGATTTTGTTGCTAAGATGTGTACATTTGGTTATGTTATATCTACTTCAGATTATCAATTAATTCATAAAAGTGATATTGTAATTAATCCACAATCTTTTTTTGAACACCATTTAATTAAACATAAGATGGCAGCATATGATTTAAAAACATATAAAAAGGCTCCCACTTTTAGATATTATTATCCTAAAATAAAAGACATTTTAGAAAATAAAAATCAATTAATTATTGGTTGGTCAGTAGAAAATGATGTTAAATATCTTTATGATGCTTGTAAAAGATATCATTTAAAACAAATAAAATTTAAATTCTTAGATTTACAAAAATTAATAATGTTACTTGATAAGCAAGATAATGTTGCAAGTTTAGAAAACACATGTGAAAAATTATCTATCAATAAAGTTATATTACATAAGTCAGATGAAGATGCATATTTAACAATGAAAATTGCTAAAGTAATTACTAAAAAATTAAATACTTCTTTGGAAAAACTATGTTTACAATATCCAAATTGTTTATCAAATGTTGATGAATATATTAAACATTTACCAACACAAATGGAAATAGAAAATAAAATTAAAAAGAAAAAAATTTATAATATAATAAAAAATAATAAAATAAAAATTTCAATGACTAATAATTATTTGCCTGAAAATACTATTTGTTGTTTTGATGTTGATTTAATTGAAAAATATTTTGATGAAATTAAAGAAATTATTTTTTTATTTAAACATTGTGGCATTAGTTGCACAACCAACCTAAAAGAAGCTAATTATTATGTTTATCTTAATAATCCAACACAATTAAGTACCAATAATAATAATCAATTAATTTGTAATTTAGAATTTAAAAAATTATTAAAAATAATAGAAAAAAATAAAGTCATGTGACTTTATTTTATTATTGCTTTTATTAATTTTGAATTGTCATATACTAAATGATAATTGTGATATGTTTTATTTTTGATATCTTTTAAAAATATTCTTAAATCATCAATAATACCATAATTTTTTTCATTAATAATCCAATCTATATCTTTAAAATCAATAATTCCTTCAGAAATTTTAATAGGATAATTGGTGATTTTGAATTCTTTTGGTAATTCACTGACATAAACATATATTTCATCATCATCATAATTCCAAGTAGAAATAGAAATTAATGTTGCCTTTGTTAATTTAATATTGCTTTCTTCATAAATTTCTCTAAGGGCACATTGTAATGCAGTTTCGTTATTTTCTAAATGTCCACCTAAAGCATTCCACATTCCCATAAACGGAGGTTTATTACGATTAATCATTAAAATTTGATTTTCTTTTTTGACAAAACATAAAGTTACAATAGCCATAATTAATTTTTCTTTCTTTTTTTACATAATAATGTATAGAATAATATAATTAAAATTTGTAATGGAACCACTGCTACAAAAATTAAATACATATTTTCTAAATGTCTTAAAGTTAAAAATAATGCTAAAGCTAATGTCCAACATAGTGCTGAAGTTGCAAACATATTATAGATTCTTTTAAAATATATATCATTGAAAATTATTAAAATTATAAATGATATTGGAATTGCATAAATAAACATCAACCAAGCGTTTTTATATATTATAGTATCTTTTAAAGCAATAATTTCAATTATGCTAAAAATTATTGTTGCAACTAGCCAGGCTAATCCAATTGATAGCAAAGTAATAAGCACCTTTGGCATAAATAAATTTGCCACTCTTTCTTTTTTTCTTGTTGCTATAAAATCATTAACAGTTAATCCATATAATTTAGCTAATTGTGCCAATATAAAAATATCAGGTACTCCTTCGCCTCTTTCCCATTTTGATATGGATTTATCAGAGTAATTTAATTTTTCAGCTAATTGAAGCTGTGTCATTTGTGCTTTTTTTCGATAATATACTAAATTTTCAGCAATAATTGCTGTTAAGTTTTCATATTTTTCCATGGCCATATTATATTATATTTTTCATGATTTTGTCAATTAAAATTACATTTCTACTAATAGTAGATATCATTTTAAAATTAAAAATCTATTTTTGCTTTTTAATATAATTATATTAATTCTACGATATGTTCAACTGCGCCCCCATTATTGGCAGCTAAAACAAATATTACAGAAACCACTTTTCTACTATGACCTTTAATTTTACATTCATAAACTGGTTTTTTACCAGTACATGTTGTTAATGTAGCTACTGATTTTAAAATGTTTTCATTTTCATCTTTTATTATGACATATAAAGAACCTGGATTTAATAAATAAAATTTTATAGTTCTTTCATTTTCACCTTGATTTACTAAAACACAATTTTCTTGATATTCAATCATCCAATTACCAAAATCCCAAATGTTTCCAGCAGGATTTGCAATGTTTGGTGACAATTTTATTTCTTTTCCTTGATAATATGTTATATTTTCCACAATATCTTCCCCAACATAATCATGATGTAATTGTGAAGATAAATGTGTTTTCCATGAATGACCAACATATTCATGTTTATATGAATTTGTAATTGGTTCAAGTGGTTCATATTTATCTTTTAAATTATCAGCATAATATGGAAAATATTTCACTGGCAAATTTTGTGATGGAGTAGAATCATTAAAAATCCAAATTGGATTTGTATCAATAACTCCGTGATGATTACTGCTACCTATTCTACCACCCATATCATCATTTTCACCATATCTTCTAAAATTTTGTATAGGAGCATCTGATTTATTAGTTTTATTTGCATCAACATAGGCACATAAGTGACCAGTTGCATTTCCATTTACAATATTAAAGAAAACATTTCCATTTGCGCAACAATTTGGGCTTATTTTTAAATTGGCTGTATTATTAACATTTATGTTTTGATATGCATCTTCAGAAGTTCCACCTATCACATATATGTATTTGCCTTTAGGAATGCGATATGTTGTAGGTTCTATTGGTTGAGGTCGATAATCAATATCAAAATTTAAATAATCTTTAAACCATTTAAGTTTTTCTTCATTTAAATTTTTAATGTCCATTTCAAATTTTACACCATAATAGTCCATCCATGATTTTTCACCAAGCCAAGAACCTTCAACTTGATAACCAACATTAGAGACAGTTACATATAAATCATCTTCATTTTCGTTAATTATTTTATAACCAAGATAAACAAAAGGTAAACCGGTACGATTTTGATGTTCAAATGTTAAAAAACATTCTCCAGTAATATTTTTATTTTCCATTAAAATACTATCAACTGCATCGATTGGCATTGCTTCAGGAATATTTGAATAAAGGTATGTGCCACCTTTTCTTTTGCTCATTTCAATTAATGCTGGTTTTAAAGGATCCATATTTGAAGTTGTTTCTAATGGCACATCTTTACCATTATTTTTAATATTAAGTTTATATGGTGATGCAACTAAATTATTTTGTGGTTTAACCCTTAAAAAGAATTCTTGATTGATTTTATTTGTTGTAATTTCAAGATAATAAATACTATTTTCTTTTAAATCATAAGACAATTTTTTTTCAGTTGTTAGTATGTTTTCATTTTCATCATAAATAATAATTTGTTGAATATCTTCACTTTCAAAATTATAAGTGCTTGCATGTTCAACATAAATCTTAAAAGTGATTTTTTTTAGTTTGTTTGTTTTGGCATATATATTTGATATATATAGGGCTTTAGAATTAATTAAATTGATCATATTTTTCTCCTTTAAATGCTACTTATATTATAAATATATTTTTAAATTAATAAAGAACTTTGTTATTAATTTTGAATTAATTTTGAAACAGTGACCCATTTATAACCTTTTTTAATTAATTGTGGAATGACAACATCAATAGCTGATAAAGTATTAGTATATGTTTTACTACCATCATGGAATAAAAAGATATCACCATTACTTACTTTTTTTGTTACATTATTAATAATTTCACTATCTTTAGTTTTATTCCAATCACGTGAATCTTTATCATCTGTCCATATAATTATAGACATGTTTAGTTCTGCACAAACTTCTTTTAAATTTTCATTTACAATACCATATGGTGGTCTAACTAATTTTGGAGTTTGGCCAGTAATTTCATAAATTAATTCATTAGTTTTTACAATGCTTTTTTTAATTTCTTCTTTAGATAATTTGTTAATGTTTTCGTGACTATAAAAATGATTTCCTATTTCGTGGCCTTGATTATAAACTTGTTTTACAATATCTTTTTGATATTCAATATTTTCTCCAATTTCAAAAAAAGTTGCTTTTATATTATATTTATCTAGTATTTTTAAAACTTTAGGTGTTTGAATTTTATTTGGCCCATCATCAAAAGTTAAACATAAATATGGTTCAATAGTTTTACAATGATAGTAGACTTTAGCTTTAGCAACATTAGCAACACTTTGATTACTGCAAGCAGTTAATAAACCCAACAACAATGATATTTTGTAAAATTTTTTCATTTTTTTCACCATATTAATATATGATTTTTGTCTTTTATGATATACTTATTTAGGAGGATTTTTGTATGGCAAAATATAGTTATCAAACAAGTGGCACTTGTAGTAAAGAAATTCAATTTGAAGTAGAAGATGGAATTATCAATTCTGTTACTTTTGTTGGTGGTTGTAATGGTAACACTCAAGGTGTTGCTAAACTTTGTATCGGTCGTAATGTGCAAGAAGTAATTGGTATTTTAGAAGGTATTAAATGTGGAAGTCGTCCTACATCTTGCCCAGATCAATTAGCAAAAGCATTAAAACAAGCATTATAAAAACAGAAAATCATCCAATACTAATATTGGGTGATATTATGAAAAAAGAAGATTATCAAAGACAATTAATTATTGCAAATTCATTATATGAATTAGGTATTGATGTTGATTTAATAAAAACTATAACAACAGTTGCTGCAAATGACTTGTTAGAATTTAGAAAAAAGCAAGATCAGCAAAATGATATTGACAATTCAAAAGATGAAAGCATATAATATTTTTTGCGATTAAAAAGCTCTTATTAAGAATCCACTTAGATGAAGGATCGCAAAGTGGTAGCAACCCTCGAAAGAAAAGGTGCTAAACCTCAGCAGATAAAAATCTGAACAATAAGAGAAAGTTAGTATAATTTATTTTAAATTAAAAAGCTTTCCCTTAGGAAGGCTTTTTGTTTAAAGGAGAATTTACTATTATGAAATTAAAGAAATTATTTACATCAGAATCTGTTTCCGAAGGTCATCCTGATAAATTATGTGATGCCATTTCGGATGCAATTTTAGATGAGTGTTTAAGACAAGATAATAAAAGTCGTGTTGGATGTGAATGTTATGCAACAACTAATCATATCATTATTGGTGGAGAAATTACTACCAAAGCAAAAATTGATTATAGACAAATAGCTAGAAATGTTATTTCAGAAATTGGTTATGATAATATAAGATATGGTTTGGATTATAGAACTTGTAAAATAGATGTTTATGTTAAGACTCAATCGCATGATATTGCATTAGGTGTTGATCGTTTTGGTGCTGGTGATCAAGGAATGATGTTTGGTTATGCAACAAATGAAACAAAAGGATACATGCCACTTCCAATTGTAATGGCACATAAACTAGTTAGAGTTGCCACTAATCTTAGGAAAGAAAACAAATTTAAATGGGCACGTCCTGATATGAAATCACAAGTGACTATTGATTATACAGATTTAGAAAATCCTAGAATAGAATCAATACTTATGTCAATTCAACATGATCCTTCATTTAAAAAAAGAGAATTTAAACAATATGTTTTAAATGAAATTATGATACCAGTAGCCAAATCGTTTAATATGAATTGCGATTTTAAGTATTATATTAATCCTACCGGTAAATTTGTTATTGGTGGCCCAAAGGGTGATGTTGGTTTAACAGGACGTAAGATTATTGTTGATACTTATGGGGGCTCTGCTAGACATGGCGGTGGTGCTTTTTCAGGTAAAGATTGTACAAAAGTCGATCGTAGTGGAGCATATATGGCACGTTATATTGCTAAAAACATTGTTGCTGCAGGTCTTGCAGAAAAATGTGAAATTCAACTTGCATATATTATTGGCAAAAAAGAACCTGCTTCTGTTATGGTAGATACATTTGGCACTAATAAAATACCAGAAAGCCTAATATTACAAGCTATATATGATAATTTTCAATTAGAACCCGCTCAAATAATTGAAAAATTACAACTTGATAAACCACAATTTCGTCAATTAGCTGCTTATGGACATTTTGGCCGTAGTGATATTAATGTTAAATGGGAAGAACTAGATAAAGTTAATGATTTAAAAAAATATTTGAATGAAAAAGCCCTTAATCTTGTCAATTAAGATTAAGAGCTTTTATTTAAATACCAAAAATTTTCGACCTAAATAATTTATTATCAAAACACATAAAGTAAGGAATATTTTAAAACTCCATTTCCAAACATCAATTTTGTCCCAAAGAATAAATACTTTTCCAAATAAACTAGAGCCTAAAAACATTCCAAGTTCTGTAATTCCAAGACCAATTAAACAAATTATTACATAAATAATAAATTGTGATTTAGTGGTCTTTTTTTGATATCTATAAACAAATTTTGCTGAAAAAATCCAATTTATAATTAAACCAGAAATAAAGCCAAACATTGTTGATAAAAAAGTATTAACATGAGTATCTATATTTTTAAAAATTAAATAATTGCATAATGCAAATACTAGATAATCAACAATTGTTGCAAAACCACCAATTAATAAAAATCTACATATTTCCCAAAAAATTTGCTTTTTATTTTCTTGCATTATAGAAGAAAAAAGGACTAAATAATGGTCCTTTTAAGCATCAGCATCTGTAGAATCTTTAGCTGTTGGTGTACTATTTTCTGCTGTTTCATTAGAATTATTTTGGTTTAATGGATTTTCTTTCATAAATTCTGGTACACCTGAATAAGTTTGACGCCATATTGGTTCATAAATTCTTAAAGCGTTAACACATTCGCTTGCAGCTTTATCAATAACTTCTTTAGCCATTTTTTGTTTTTCTTCATCAGTTAAAGTCTTATTGTTTTTCTTTTCATAATCTTTAAATAAAGAACCATCTAAAGCTTTAAATGCAGTCATTGAATCTTCAAGCATAGCTTTAATATCAACTTTGTCGCCAATGTATCTTTCTTTGTTAAAATTATAAATGCCAATTAATCTTTTTAAGATATTTAAATTATAATTTACTTCATATGATGTCTGATTGTTGCTAGCTTGTAATGCTTTTTTATATTCGCCATCATTTCTTATGATTTCATTAAATAAAACCCAATTTGCAGTAACTCTATAAAAATCAAGAGATGTAATTAAGTTTTTTTCAATTCTTGTATCAATAGTATCAGGCGTTTTCTTATATTCATTGTAAAATGCTTTTAAAATATCTTCAGCGATTTGATAACTTGTTACAGTTTCTTCAAGAAAGTCTACAAGTTTATCTGTTTCTGCTTTAAATGTTTCAAAAGAAACATAATTTTCATTTTCATAAACATTATCAAAATAGTTTACAAATTTAGAATAAAATTTTTTAACTTCTTCATTTGGATGATTGTTAATCCAACTGTTAAGAAATTTTCCTTCTTCTAACATATTCTTTGCCATTGCTTTACGATTATTAAAAGTTTCTTGTGTAACTTTAATTTGAGGAAGCATGTATTCAAAAGAATCTCTAATTAGAAAAGAAAAATGCAAAAGTTCAATTAAAATATAATTGCTATTAACTCTGCTATCCGCCATATAATATCCTCCAAAACCTCTATGTGAGTTTAATTTATTATAGCACTATTTTTTTAATTATTAAACCATTTTTTTGAATATAAAAAAATATTGTATGGCGATTGCAAAGTCATGACAATGATTAAAATGTTTTATTTGTAATAAAAAAAGAATCCAAACATATTGTTTTA
>CANQTM010000035.1 GCA_947626825.1 uncultured Bacilli bacterium
TGGGGCAGCTCCAATTGTTGCAAAACTTGCTAAAGAAGCAGGTGCTTTAGTTGTTGGTATTGTTACTAAACCATTTACATTTGAAGGTAAAATTCGAATGCAAAATGCAACAATGGGCCTTGAAAACTTAAAAAAATATGCTGATACATTGATTACAATTAGCAATGATAGAATATTGCAATTAATTGGTAATTTACCTTTAAAACAATCATTTAAAGAAGCTGACAATGTTTTGAAAAAATCTGTTCAAGCAATTACTGATTTAATTGCCATTCCTTCTTTAATTAATCTTGATTTTGCTGATGTAAAAACAATTATGTCTAAAAAAGGTTCTGCAATGATTGGTTTTGGTGTTGGTTCAGGACCAAATAGAGCTCAAGAAGCTGCCGCAAGAGCAATTACATCACCTTTACTTGAACATTCAATAAGTGGTGCTAACAATGCAATTGTTTCTATTGTTGGTGGTAGTAATTCAACATTATATGATTTTAATGATGTTATTGATTATATTAAAAAAGCAGCTGCTAAAGATTTAAATATTATTTTTGGTGCTGCAATTAATGATTCACTTGAAGATGAAATTCAAGTTACAGTAATTGCTACTGATTTTTCAATTGAAGATACTGCTACTAACGTTAATGAATTTAATCCAAATTTTGAACGAAAACCTGTAGTAAATGCTAATGATGATTCAGCATTTGATATTAATGGTCAATTAAATATTGATAGTGATGTTGATACATTGGTTCCGACATTTTTTAAAAAAACTAAAAAATAAATAATTTAAAATAGTAAATTAATTATGAAAATGTCACTTTTTGGTAACATAAAAAAACATTTGAATATTAAATAAAGCTACATAAAACTTATGTGGCTTTTTTATTTGAATATTTCAATGTTTGTTATAAGAACCTCATTAATAAATTGGAAAAAATATATATTTACTTTTTTCTCTATAAGTTATAAAATAAACCTAAAGCGTATTTAAATGCCATGAAAGGAAGTAAATATATGAAGAAAATATTAAAAGGCCTATTAGTTGTTTTATCAAGTTCTTTGATTTTAGCTGGTTGTAATCAAACACTTAATAGTGATAGTTTATCTAATTCAACTGATAGTAATGAAAGTAGCAATTCAAATAGCAATTCAAGTAGTGTTTCAACAACTGATTCTAGTTCATCATCAGTTAATACAGATTCATTAAGTGCCACTGAATTTGCTAATATTTTACAAAAAGATTATAGCAATTTAACTTATTCTGAAGATGTTAAAATGACTTTAACTGATGCAACTTCAATGGATAGTAGTGATATTGATGCATCTTATTTTAGTATCATTTATCAAACTGAAAATATGGTTGAATATACTTTTTCATCTGGTTCAACGTTTGAAGATTATTTTACTGAATATCAAGATGATAAAGTAAGAATTTATACATTAGATGAAGTTGGTAGTAGTAAATATTATTATGAAGATTTAACTTATGATGAATTTAATAGTTTAGATTCATCTGGCTACTCTATTTATACAGATTATCAAGCTTCCTGTTTAGACCCAAATAGTTTCAATGTGTCATTAAGTGATTTTGAATATGTTGATGGTGTATATAGTTGTAAAGCAAGTAGATTAAGAGTTGTAGGTAATCAAATGTTTTCTTCACTTGGCTTTTCAAATTATCATTTTACAAAAATCGAATTAACTTTTGAAGATGGATATATTAGTACCTTAAATTATGATTTTACTGCTTCATTGACTGGTCAATTAAGTGGTTATTTAGTTGATGCTAGTGTTGAATCATTTTATGAAGATGTTGGTGTCACAAATGTTATTGCTCCAATCAATGCAACTGAAAGAGTATTTGATTATTATGGTGCCTTAGATAATGAAAATAGTATTGATATAACTCCAGAACAAAAGGCAAATATAGATAAGATCTTTAATAATAATAGAAAATATCAAAATTATACATGTTTATATTATGCTTATGATTTAAATGATGAATATTATATTTTAGAAGAAACAAGAAGACAAGGAAATCTTTATCGAGTTGATTATGAAGATAGTGCTAATAATGCATCATTATATTTTTTAGAAGACAAAGGAAATAATTACAATCTTTATACTCTAACAGATAATTTTGAAATATATAGTGAAGAATTAAAAATGAGCGATGCTCAAGTATATTTGCCATATTCAATGGCACCAAATGACTTTATTGGTATTTCAAGTGATCATTTAAAATATAGTACTGATTCATATGGTAATGGTGGCTTCATATGTGATGATGAAACTATTGAAATTATAAATAGTTATTTAAAACCAACAGATGGTAAAGTGATAACAGCAGAAGTTTATTTAGATGATAATAATGAAATTGAAGAAATTTTATTAATTAATTATTATAGAGATTCAACAGGTGAATATTATGAAGCTTGCGAATTTATCTATAGTGATGTTGAAAAAACAAATATTTCTATTCCAACTAACGAAAATATAAGTTCAAATTTAAATGATGACCAAGTATCTGCCTTTAATGATGCAATTACAACATATAATTCATTTAGTAATTTTACAATGTATGATTATTTTTTAGGTACAGTTGATTATGTTAATAATAAAACAATTGATGTCTTACTTGATGAATCATCATATATTGAAGTTAAAAATAATAATGATACATGGTATGTAAATGCTAATGGTGGTGCTATTTATTTCCCAATTGATACACAAGATGGTGGCGCTATTTATTTTGAAGATTTATTTTCAATTCTTGATTTTACAGCATTTGATGTTAATGATTTAAAATGGGATAATTTCAATGAATGTTATTATATTGAAGTTTCTAATGTTGACTTAGACAAATTTGCTCCAACATATAAAGATTATTCATTTATAAATCATATTAATTTCTATTTAGATGAAAATAATAATTTCCAAATAATTTCTTGGACATTATTATCTGATAGCGATGTATATAGCAGTTCATTAATCTTTACAGATTATGGAGAAACTTCATTAATTTCATAAATATTTAAAGGACTTCGGTCCTTTTTCATTTATCGACAATATTTGTATAGTTAATAAATTATACTTTAAATATTCAATTATTTGAATATTTGGAGGCATTATGTTATCGGCTTATATTGATTTGTCATTAATAGTTTTTGTATTTAATTATGTTATTTCATTTATTTATTCAATGATTATTTTTGATAATGTTAAATATCGAATTTCATTTATTATTTTTAATATTATTTTGGCAATAATTTTAGCAATAATAAATGTTTTATATGTTCCATATTTATTTATTTTTGGTTTGATATTATATGGACTTATTTTAGGAATTTTTAACTTAAAATTATTAAAAGTAATCTTTTTTACTTTGTTTTTACATTATGTAAATACAGCTTTATTATTATTAATTGGTGGTTGTTTTTTATATGATGGAATATTATTAATTTCAATACCATTTGTATCAATATTTATTTTATTAGAACCAATATATTTTACTATTTTACATTTATTATTTTCTGCCTTAATAAAATATTTTAAATATAAAAATTTTATAATACATTGTTCCATAACACTTGATAATAAAACATTTAAGGGAAAAGGGTATTATGATTCTGGAAATAGTTTATTATATAATGAATTACCTGTGATCTTTTTTAAAGGAAAACCATTTAATAACAATGGTGAAATTATAAAAATAAAGGGAATTAACGATTATTCGTTTTCATATTTGGCATATAAAGGAACTTATAGTCATAAAAATTTAAAAAAGGAAGTTTATATTGTATTTGTAAAAGAAAATATGGATTTTAATAATTGTCAATTCTTATTAAATAAATATGTTATATAGGGGAAAGAAAATAATGTTTAAATTGTTAAAAGAATTTTTAAAAAAATGGTTGTTTAAAGATGAAAATGAAGTAAATAAATATGTTTTATTTATTAATAGTAATGAGTTTTTACCACCACCTTTAAGTAAAGAGGAAGAAGAATACTATTTTAAAGAATTTAAAAATGGCAATGAATATGCCAAAAATAAATTAATTGAACATAATTTACGTTTAGTAGTTTATGTTGCCAAAAAATATGAAACAAATAGTTCATATTTAGAAGATTTAGTTTCTATTGGATGTCTTGGACTAATAAAGGCCATTACAACATTTGATATTGATAAAAATTTTAAATTAGCTACTTATGCAAGTCGTTGTATTGAAAATGAAATTTTAATGCATCTTAGAAAAACAAGCAAACAAAAATTAGAAGTATCAATTGATGAACCATTAAATGTAGATTATGATGGCAATGAATTATTGCTTGCTGATATTTTATCAATACCTGATGATAATGTTGTTGAAGATTTATGTGAAGATGAAAAAAGAAAAGTAATGTATCAAGCAATTAGTGAACTTAAACCACGTGAAAAAGAAATCATTACCTTGCGTTATGGACTTGATAGTGGTGAAGAAATGACTCAAAAAGATGTTGCAGACAAATTGAATATTTCACAATCATATATCTCAAGACTTGAAAAGAAAATAATAAA
The DNA here is from genome assembly GCA_947626825.1 of uncultured Bacilli bacterium. Taxonomy (GTDB): domain Bacteria; phylum Bacillota_I; class Bacilli_A; order RFN20; family CAG-631; genus CAKPXW01. Next base: position 4,556 of record CANQTM010000035.1, read on the forward strand.
AAAATTAAAAAATAAATTAAGTGCTTAGTTTCCAAAAAATGACAAAATGAATATTTTATTTTACTAAAGTAAAAACTTACTTTGGTGAATGTTTTGAATAACAAAGTAACAATAACAAATTTAAAAACATCAAATATTAAAATATTAAATAAAGATAAATGTATAGAATTATTAAAAAAATATAAAAATGGTGATAATTTTGTAAAAGAACAAATAATTTTAGGTAATCTAAAATTAATTTTAACTGTTATAAAAAAAATAAATATTCCTAGTAATATTGATTCAGATGATCTTTTTCAAATAGGTTGTATTGGTCTAATTAAAGCAATTGATAACTTTAATGTTGATTTAAATGTTGCTTTTTCAACATATGCAATTCCAATGATTACTGGTGAAATTAAAAGATATTTAAGGGATAATAATAATGTTAAAATATCAAGACAAATAAAAGATTTAGCCTATAAAATACTAAAAGAAAAAGAAAAATATTTATTAGAACATCATTGTGAACCAACTTCATTACAACTTGCTAATATTTTACAAGAAAATGTTTATAAAATTGATGAAGCCATAAAAAGTTTAAATTGTGTAGTTTCTTTACAAGATAGTATAACTCATGATGATGGTGAAGAAATGACATATCTTGATAAAATATCTGATAATTATGATATTGAAAAAACATTAGTGAATGAAAACACATTAAAACAAGGCATAGCAAAACTTGATAAAATGCAAAAAAAAATAATTTTAAAAAGATATTATTCTGGATTAACACAAGAAGAAATTGCCAAAGAACTATTTATTTCCCAAGCCCAAGTTTCTCGTCTTGAAAAAAATGCAATTTCCACATTAAAAAAGTTATTTTAATTGAAATATATTTAAAACATATGATATATTGATAAAGAAAAAGGTGAAAACAAATCACTTTTTAAAGTTATCAAAAGGAAATGAAAAAATATGAATGCTACACAATTAAATCAAACAAATAAACCAACAATAATTACACCAAAAGAATTTTATCAAGTTGAAGGCATTGCCAATCAATTATTAAGTGGTAAAAGTGTGATTGTAGATTTAACTACAACTGATATTAATATTGCTAAACGAATTGTTGATTTTTTAAATGGTGTTACTTTTGCAATGGATGGAAAGGTAGACAAAATTGCTAAATTGGTCTATTTATTTTCAATAAATAAATAATTGCATTTTTATAAAAAATATGATAGAGTTTTTCTAGCACAGTTTTAGACAACAATAATAAACAAGTATTGATAAGAGAGCTAGGGAAGCTGAAAACTAGTAATAACTATTTATTATTTATCACTAAATTTATTTCTCTGTGCCTTCAATTAAGAGCATAACTTATTGTTATGAACTAAGGTGGTACCACGTAGAATTTGCGTCCTTAGATTTTTCTAGGGACTTTTTTATTTAGGAGGATAAAGCACAATGGATTATAAAAAAACAATTTTTTTACCAAAAACCAATTTTGAAATGAGAGGAAACTTACCAGCTAAAGAACCTAAAATTCAAGAATTTTGGACAAATAGCAATATTTATCAAAAAATGTTAGATTCTAATTCAAAAGATAAAGCATTTTATCTTCATGATGGCCCACCATATGCAAATGGAAATATGCATATTGGACATTCATTAAATAAAATTTTAAAAGATATGGTTGTTCGTTATAAAAATATGGATGGCTATTATTCTCCAATTATTCATGGTTGGGATACACATGGAATGCCAATTGAAGTAGTATTACAAAAGAAAGGCTTTTCAACAAAAAATATGGAGCCTGCTGCTTTTAGAAATAAATGTAAAGAATTTGCCTTATCACAAGTAAAAGGACAAAGAAAACAAATTATGCGTCTTGGCGTTTGTGGTAGTTTTGGTAATGAAGATGATTTATTAAATGAAGATGATGATAATAGATTATATATGACTTTACAAAAAGAATTTGAAGCAAAACAAATAAGTGTTTTTGCTAAAATGGCCTTAGATGGACATATTTACAAAGGTTTAAAAACTGTTTATTGGTCTCCATCATCTCAAACTGCTTTAGCAGAAGCTGAAATTGAATATTACGATATCGAATCATATTCAATTTATGTTGCATTTAAAGTAATAGATGGTAAAGGCCTTGTTGATAATGATGCTTCTTTTATAATTTGGACAACAACTCCTTGGACTATTCCTGCTAACTTAGCATTATGTGTTAATCCTCGTTTTGAATATGGTCTTTATAAAACAAATAAAGGCAAATTTGTTTTTGATATAAATTTAGCAAACGATGTTATTAAACAACTTGAATTTGAAGATGTTAAATTATTAAAAGTTTTAAAAGGTAAAGATTTAGAAAAAATAACAACTAAACATCCATATTTTGAACGTTCATCACTTGTTATTTTAGGTGATTATGTTACTGAAGATTCAGGTACTGGTATTGTTCATATTGCTCCAGACCATGGTATGGATGACTTTTTAGTTGCTAAAAAATATGATATTCATCCATTTGTTCCAATTGACGCTAATGGTTGCTATACTGATGCTGTTGGTGATGATTTTAAAGGTGTATATTTTGAAAATGGTAATGAAATATCAATTAAAAAAATGCAAGAAACAAATACTTTATTAAAAGTAAGCAAATTTACACATAGTTATCCACATGATTGGAGAACAAAAAAGCCATTAATTCAAAGAGCAACTGACCAATGGTTTTGTTCAATAGATGCATTAAGAGATAAATTGCTTGATGAAATCTCTAAAACTAAATGGTACCCTTCATGGGGTGAAATACGAATGAAAAATATGATTAAAGATCGTGATGATTGGTGTATTTCACGTCAAAGAACTTGGGGAGTACCAATTCCAATTATTTATAATGAAGATAATAGTCCAATTATTGAAAAAGAAGTTTTTGAACATATTGAAAATTTATTTAGAAAATATGGTGCAAATTGTTGGTATGAACTTGATTGTAAAGAATTGTTGCCTGATGGTTATACAAATCCTAAATCTCCAAATGGTAAATTTTATAAAGAAAAAGATATAATGGATGTTTGGTTTGATTCAGGTTCTTCCTCTATGTCTGTTTTATTGCAAAGAAATAAAGTTTTTCCTGCTGATTTATATCTTGAAGGATTTGATCAATATCGTGGTTGGTTTAATGCTTCATTAATTACAGCAACTGCTGTTATGGGACAAGCACCTTTTAAAGAAGTTGTTTCACATGGTTTTACATTAGATGGTGAAGGAAGAAAAATGTCAAAATCATTAGGAAATACAATTGATCCTAATGTTATTGTTAATAAATATGGGGCAGATATCTTAAGATTATGGGTTGCTTCTTGCGATTATCAAGCTGATGTTAGAGTTTCAGAAGAAATTATTAAACAATGTGCTGATACTTATAAATCAATTAGAAATAGATTTAAATTTATGCTTGGAACATTAAGTGATTTTAATTATCAAGAAAATGCTACAAAAGAATTTACTTTTGTTGATAAGTGCATTTTAAATGAACTTGCAAATATTGAAAATAAATATCATGAATATTTTGATACATATCAATTTGCAAATGCATTATCATTAATTGTGAATTTCTTACAAATTGATTTATCAAGTTTTTATTTAGATATGGCAAAAGATATTCTATATTGTGATGCCATCAATTCATTAAGACGTCGACAAATCCAAACTGTAATTTATCAAGTTGTTGATGTTTTAAGCAAATTATTAGCTCCTATTATTCCTCACACTGCTGAAGAAATTTATGATAATTTTGTAGGAAAAGAAAAAGAATCAATTTTCTTAACAAAATATAATTTTAAAGTAAAAGAATATGATGATAATTTAGCAAAATTATATGTAGAATTTATGGAATTAAGAAATGGCGTTTTAAAAGCTTTAGAAGAAAAAAGAGCTGAAAAATTAATTGGTAAATCAATTGATGCAACATTGTATTTAAAAATTAAAGAAAGCAATATTAAACAAATTATAGATAATATGGATGCTGATACATTACAACATATTTTTATTGTGTCAAAAGTTATTTTAACATCTGATGAAACAAACTTACTTGATTATGGAAAAGCATATTTAAATGTTACTAAAAATGAAGGTATAATGTGTGAAAGATGTTGGAATATAATTGATAAAAAAGATATTTGTGCTGACAATTTGTGTCAACGTTGTTATAATGTTGTTAAGGAAAATAAATAATAATGGAAAAGAAACAAATAAAAAAAGTATTGTATAATATTTTTATCAAATATCAAGGTTTACTGATACTTCTTTTGATAATTGATCAAGTAACCAAAGCATTGGCATTAAATTTTTTAAAAGAACCAGTTTATATTTTTGGAATTTCTTGGTTACAATTAAGACTACAAATTAATTCTGGAATTGCCTTTTCATTTTTAAAAGATGCACCTCAATGGATAAGTGCCTTAGTATCTGTTGTTGCCACATTAGCTTTAGAAGCTTATGTAATAATTAAAAAACCAAAAAGTAAAATATATAATTCTATTTTACTTGTTTTAATTGCTGGTGCTTTAGGTAATGGCATTGATAGATGGCTAGCTGTATTTGGTAAATATACAGGTTATACTGGTGTTGTTGATTTTATTTATCCAACTTTTTTTGCAAATTTTAATTTTGCAGATATTTGTGTTACTTTATCATGTATTGCTTTATTTATTTATTTTATATTTGCTAAAGATGATAATGAACCTTCAAATAAAGATTTTAAAAAAGCAAAAAAAGAACTTGAAAAAAATGATGCTACTAATGTAGACAAAATAGAAACTGTTGGTGAAAATAATGAACAATAGTTTATATGATGATTTAGAATTTTCAAATTTTATTGTTTTAGAAAATGAAAATAATTTACGAATTGATAAATATTTAGTTACAAAATTAGATTTATCAAGAAATTATATTCAAGATTTGATAAATGAAAATTATGTTTTTGTTAATAATAAAAATGTTAAACCTTCATATAGGGTTAATTTAAACGATGATATATTAGTTTATTTTAAAGAAAATATTGAATTAAAAATTGCACCAGAAAATATTCCTTTAGATATAATATATCAAGATAAAGATATAGCAATTATTAATAAAGAAGCTGGTATGGTTACTCATCCAAGTTATGGACATTATAACCATACTTTGGTTAATGCAATACTTTATCATATTAAAGATTTAAGTGGTATTAATGGAATAATGCGTCCTGGAATTGTACATAGACTTGATATGGATACTTCAGGTTTAATAGCAATTGCTAAAAATGATAATTCACATAATTTTTTAGTTGAACAATTAAAAGATCACACAATGCAAAGAAGTTATATATGTTTAGTAAGAGGAATTTTAGAATCTAAAAAAGGAATAATCAAAACTTTAATTGGCCGTGATAAAAAAAATAGATTAAAAATGGCTGTTGTTAATGAAAATGGCAAAGAAGCAATTACTGAATTTGAAGTTGTTGACACATACAATGATAAATATTCTTTAGTATTATGCCATTTAAAAACTGGAAGAACACATCAAATAAGGGTTCATATGAATTTTATTAAACATCCAATAATTAATGATCCTTTATATGGCGAAAACAATAAAATTCCTTTAAATACATATCAATTATTACATGCTAAAGAATTAACATTAATTCATCCAACTACAAAAGAAAAAATGACTTTTGAAGCTAAATTACCAGATTATTTTCAAAAAGCCATAGAGCTTGTTTCAAAATAATATTCAAATATTAATTTAATGAAAGGATAATCATAAATATAATATGAAAAAAATATTTTTAGCAATTTTAAGTAGTTTATTATTTTTAAGTAGTTGTAATAATGATAAAACAAGTAATAATTCTACAAATAGTAATTTTGTTGATGATACAAATTATCATCTTGGTGGTGATGAAATTACTGAAGAAGCATTTTCATATAAAGATGATGGTACTTTTAATTATATTGATGTAAAAAATAATAATACATCAATAAAATGTGCTATTGATCCAATGGTTAATCCTTCAGTTTTTTATCCTACCACAACAATAATAAATGTAAATGAAGAAAAGTTTCTAAAAAGTAGTGCTTATAAGCAAGGAGCTAAAGCAATTTTATATACTCCTGATTTTTATTTTTCATATACTAATGCTACGAATGAATATTATCAAATAGTTGCATCTTATAATGAAAATAAAAATGGCTATATTGTTGAAAATATTATCAATGATGGAAGAGCATATATTCCTTTAGATGGAGTAGTTCTTGCTATATTAAAAAGTGAAAATAATCCTTTTAAAATTTCTAATTTATTGACATTTTCCAAAGAAATTCATCGTTATAATTATGCTTTAGTCAATCAAGATGACATAAGATTGACTTTTGATTTAATTAATGAATATCGTGATGGTAATGAAATCGTTATATATGATCCAAAATATGGAAATTATACAAAAACTAATGCTTATGGTTGTGAAATAACAATTCAATATGATTTCAATTCACATAATTATGTTGTAAAAGGTTTTAGAGGTAATAATGTTGAAAATGGTGATTTGAAAGAAGACCATTTAACTTATGGAAGTCAAATTCCTAAATATGGATTTGTAATTAGTGCCCATAATAAAGCATTTAATTACGAATTTTATCGTCAAGGTCGAAAATTTAATTTGAAAGATTTAGTATATTTTGAAGGCAAAGATATAAATCAATTAGATGAAACCACAACATTATCAAAATATTATATGGATAATCCAATAGTACGACCTGATAATCAAATAACACTTTTTAACCATAATGGCAAAAGTTTAGATGAATATGGATATACAAATTTTAATCTTTGGGGTGCTAAAGAAGTTGCAGTTACTAAAATTAATGATGAATATGGTATTGTTACTGCCATTGATAGAGAAGTTGGCTGTCCAACTAATGGATATATATTATCAGCAAATGGTGAAGCAGCAACTATGTTAGATAAATATTGTAAATTAGGGACTTTAATATCTATTGCCAATCAAAAAATCTATATAAATAATGATTTTGGTTTAAAAGAATATTATCAACTTGAATATTATAAAACAATTTTAAATGAAAAATCACTACTTGGTAAAAATAAATTATATGATTATGATTTTGTAAACTTAGATAAAAATTTAAATGAATTAATAAATTTACAAGAAGAAATAAAAAAACTAAATAATGAAATTGAATCAACAAATGATAAAAACCAAATTAAAGAAAATAAAATTAAAATAAAACAAATGGCTATTGATGCAACAAATAATTATTATTTAGCTTATGTGGCAGCTAGTGAATCAAATTATATTCAAACAAGAGCAGCTTGGTTATGGGCAACAAACACAACTAATTTAAATGATGTAAAAAAGTTGATTCAACATTATGTCAATTGTAATGTTAATTTAATATATTTGAATGTTTTTGATGGAACTACTATTTTTAATTCAGATTATGTTCCATATAATAATAGTTTTGCAGGCAATTTTGGTGAATATGGTCAAAATAATTTTTTAGGTGCTTTTATTGGTGAAGCTCATAAAGCAAATATTGAAGTTCATGGTTGGACTACGAATTTCCATGTTGGAAATGTAGGAGAAGCCAACAAATTATTTAATGACCATCCACTTTGGCAACAAGTATATTATGATGGAAATGTTGCCAGTGATGATGAAATGACTGAACAAACATTATTATACTTTGATCAGGCTAATCCTGAAGTACAACAATTTCTAATAAATTTTTATAATGAATTATTAGAAAAAAATGATTTAGATGGATTACACATTGATTATATTAGATATGCAGCTGGTAATGATGTTGGCCATAAAGATAGCGTATATTGTGCTGTTGATGGTCCAAAAGGACAAAAATTATATGCTCAAAATTGTTTAAATAGAACTTCAGGTTATACTCAATATGCTATGAATGATTTTAAAGAAAAATATAATTTAACAGGTGATGTTAAAGAACTAGTAAAAGACTATCAAACATATTTAAAATGGAGTGAATATCGCACTAATAAAATTACAGAATTTGTAAGAAAATTGCATAATGAAGTTATTTTAAAAAATGATGTTATGCTTTCTATGGCAATTGTTCCAGAAGTAGAATTTGCTAAAAGTAACAAAATGCAAGATTGGACTTTGTGGATTGATGAAAATTTAGTTGATACAATTAATGGAATGTATTATTCAAATAATACTAATAGAACTAAAATTGAATATCAAAATAGTCTAAATTATTTCAGGGGCAAATTATATGAATATCCTGGTATTGAAGCAGCATCATATTTTGATTTACCTAATATATATAATATATATTTTTATGAGAATGCTATGAATCTTGCCAATATGGGAGCTGCAATTTTTGATGCAAATGCCATTTGGAGTCCTCAAAGAATAATTTATAGTGATTCAAATATAGATTTAGAAAATCTTTTGAAAAATGGTCTTCATAGAAATAAAGCTGTTGTTGCTCATAGTTCTTTAGATGTTTTATTAACAAATTTTATTGCTAATATTCAAGATAAGGCAAACAATGTTTATATTCCAACTAAAAATATGAATCAAAATCAACTTGATGATTTAGTAAATAAATTAAAATCATTTGATAAAAATGATCCAACAATATTAAAAAATCAATTAAATGATTTAGCTAATGAATTAAATAAATATTCAAGTAATGAAGCAACAAATCGCTTAAATGAATCATTTGAATTATTGATTAACATTTGTAATGTAAAAATAAATAATGGCAAATAGATCTTTATTTGCTATTTTTTTATTTAAGCATTATGAATAAATGTTCAGTAAGCGGTAATTCTCTGTTATAGACATTTAAAAAGATCTAGAAAATATAATAAATTTTAATCTAGATCTTTTTTTG
>CANQTM010000036.1 GCA_947626825.1 uncultured Bacilli bacterium
CCATTAGCATGGCTTTAAAAGGCTAAGAAAGGATTAATGAATTAGTGGTTATTTTCATAACCAAATTCATTATACGGTATAAAATTATGGAAACTTATTTTAATTGTAAGAAATTATTGGGATTTGGTTTAATGAGATTACCTATGAAGGGCGAAGAGGTAGATCTTGAAGAACTAAAGAAAATGGTTGATTATTATATGAGCAATGGCTTTAATTATTTTGATACTGCTCATGGCTATGTTAATGGAAAAAGTGAAAAAGCATTTAAAGAAGCTGTTGCATTACGTTATCCTAGAGAATCTTATTTATTAGCAGATAAACTTTCTAGTCCATTTTTTAATTCAAATGCTGATTTAGAGCCATTATTTCAAAGTCAATTAGAGGCTGCTGGTGTTGATTATTTTGATTTTTATTTAATGCATGCTCAAAATGCTAGAGAATTTATTAAATACAAAAATTGCCAAGCATATGAATTTGCATTTTCAAAGAAAAAAGAAGGCAAAGTTAAACATGTTGGTTTATCATTTCATGATAGTGCTGATGTTTTAAGAGACATATTATCTACATATCCAGAAATTGAATTTGTACAAGTACAATTAAATTATGTAGATTATAATGATCCTACAATTCAATCAAAGAAAATATATGATGTTTGTCAAGAATTTAATAAACTAGTTGTGATTATGGAACCTGTTAAAGGTGGACATTTAGTAAATCTTCCGCAAGAAGCATTAAATCTTTTAAAAGAGAATTATAATGGTTCTGTTGCCTCTTTAGCTATAAGATTTGCTGCTTCACATAAAAATGTAATTACTGTTTTATCTGGCATGTCAAATTTTGAACAAATGAAAGATAATATTTCTTATATGAAAGATTTTGAACCATTAAATGAAAAAGAGTATGAACTTATTAATAAAATCACTAAAGTTTATAAAATGAGCCATTTAGTTCCTTGTACTGGTTGTCGTTATTGTGTGGATGGCTGTCCTAAAAAGATTTTAATTCCTGATTTAATTGCCACATTAAATGCCAAACAAGTATATGATGATTGGAATAGTAATATATCTTATCAAAAATATACAACTAATAATGGCAAAGCTAGCGACTGTATTAAATGTGGAAAATGTGAAAAAATTTGTCCGCAACATTTAGAAATAAGAAACATTTTAGAAACAATATCTAAAAAATTTGATAATTAAAAATCCTTCGGGATTTTTTTCTTTAATTTATTATTTTTTTCATCTATAATTTAAAGTGAAAAAAGTGAGGCGTGTATAAACATGAAACCATATATTCATAAAGTTCATTATTATGAAACTGACCAAATGAAAGTGGCTCATCATGGAAATTATCTACATTGGATGGAAGAAGCTAGAGTCGATTTTTTATTACAACTTGGTTGTCCATATGACAAATTAGAAGAAATGGGCATCATTTCTCCTATTGTTTCTGTTACTTGTAATTACAAATCACCGGCATTTTTTAATGATGATATTCAAATTGATTTAGTAAATATTAAATATGATGGTATTCGTTTCATCGTTAATTATATTATGACAAATACTAAAAACAACAAAATTGTAGCTACAGGTGAAACAACAAGTTGCTTTATTAATAAAGATGGAAGGCCAATTAGTTTAAAAAGAAATTTCATAGAAATACATAATAAACTTAGTAATTTTTTAGACAATAAATAATTTATAAAAACAATTTTAGATAAAAATAATTTTTTTTAGTTGTTTTATGACAATAAATGCTAGTATTCAAACAAAAGCTAATGTTTAAATTTTTCACAAAATGTAGTAAAATAATTTAGGTGATTTTGTAATGAAAAAAATCCTAGATAGTTTTTTTAATGGCGATTGCTATAATGCTTATGAATATTTTGGAGCCCATCCTTATAAAAAAGGATTTATTTTCCGTTTATATGCCCCTAATGCTAAAGAAGTAGAAATTATAGGTGATTTTAACAATTGGCAAGGAAAAAATCACAAAATGAAAAAAATAGATAATCGTGGCGTTTTTGAATTATATATTGATAATGTTAATGGCGATTATCAAGTTTATAAATATAATATTTTCACAAAAAATAACATATGGCTTAAAAAAGCTGACCCATATGCTTTTTTTAGTGAATTAAGACCTAGTACAGCTAGTAAAACATTTGATTATACAAAAGATTTTTTTACTGATGATAACTATTTAAAAACTAGAACCAAATGTGAACATAAACCTTTAAATATTTATGAAGTACATCTTGGTAGTTTTATGCAAAAAAAAGATGGCAGTTTTTATTCTTATGAAGAAATCGCTCCTTTATTAATAAAATATTTAAAAAAGCATCATTTTACACATCTTGAAATAATGCCAATTATGGAACATCCTTTTGATGGTTCTTGGGGATATCAATGTTCACAATATTTTTCAATTACTTCCCGTTATGGAAATCCATTACAATTTAAATATTTGGTTAATGAATTACATAATAATAACATAGGCCTTATAATTGATTTTGTTCCAGTTCATTTTGTAAAAGATGATTCATCATTAGTTAAATTTGATGGAAGCTATTTATATGAAGGAAATAACAAAAATATTTCCCAATGGGATACATATTTATTTGATTATAGTAAACCAATTGTTATGAGTTATATGTTGTCTTGCTGTTATTATTATTTGAAAGAATTTCATGTTGATGGGATTCGCTTTGATGCCATATCTAATATGATATATCGTCATGGAGATAAAAATAATGGCTTACAAGATGCCAATATAAATTGGATGAAAAAAGCTAATCATATATTATCTAAACATTTTAATAATATCCTTTTAATTGCAGAAGATAGCAGTGACTATCCATTTGTTACAAAGCCAACATTTGAAAATGGTTTGGGATTTGATTATAAATGGGATTTAGGATGGATGAATGATACCTTAAAATATTTAAAAGAAGATCCTTATTTTCGGGGAGATCATTTAAATTTAATTAATTTCTCTATGTATTATTTTTATAATGAACATTTTTTATTACCACTATCACATGATGAAGTTGTCCATATGAAAGGTTCAATAATTAATAAAATATTTGGATCTTATGAAGAAAAATTTCAACAATTAAGAGTTTTATACACATACATGTTTACACATCCTGGAAAAAAACTAAATTTTATGGGTAATGAACTTGCTATGTTTGATGAATGGAGCGAGCAAAAAGGAATTTATTTTAATATTTTAAAATATCCTTTACATAAAAAATTCAATAAATTTTTTAAAAAAATTTCATATTTATATGTAAAAGAGCCAACACTTTATGATGATGAATACAATTTCAATAATTTTAAATGGATTTCTTGTGATAATACTAATAATGTGTTTATTTATGAAAGATTTCATAAATTATCATCAATGGTTATTATATTAAATTTTTCATCTCTTTCATATGAACATTACCGTTTTAAAGTTTCAAAAACTCATGGTAATTATAAAGAAATATTAAATTCAGATGATGAAAAATATGGGGGATATAATTTTACTAATAATTATAATATTAAAATTGATAAAAATAATGAAATAGGTGTTAGAATTGCTAGTTTTAGTGCCTTAATCTTAAAATATAGCAAAAAATAGGAGGTAGTTTTAAAATGCAAAATAATGCTTTTGCTAATGTCAATGTTTTTAAAGATACATTTAAAATTAAACTTGAAGAAACATATGGACGTTCTGTTGAACAATGTCATAAATATGAAAAATATTTAGTTTTAGGAACTATGATTCGTGATTTTGCCTCAATTGCATGGAAAAATACTAAAGAATTAGTTCAAAATCAAGAGCAAAGAGAAATGGTTTATTTTTCAATGGAATTTTTACTTGGCAAAATGATGCTAAATAATATGAAAAATTTGAAAATTTATGATGTTGTTGAACAAGGTTTTAAAGAAATGAATATAGATTTAAAAGAAATTTTAAATTTAGAAGCTGATGCTGGACTGGGTAATGGTGGACTTGGTAGATTAGCAGCTTGTTTTATGGATTCTTTAGCTTCTCTTAATTATCCAGGACATGGCAATACAATTCGTTATCGATATGGTTTCTTTAAACAAAAAATTGTTAACAATAAACAAATTGAGATTCCAGACAATTGGCTTAAAATTGGATATCCATTTGAAATCAAAAAAGCAAAACATGCTGTAACAGTTAAATTTTATGGAAATGTTATCACAAGATCTTTTGGTAATGATGGTCGTTTTGTTTTTGAACTTGAAAACGCTGAATGCGTTCGTGCAGTTCCTTATGATGTTCCTATGATTGGTTATAATGGACAAGTTGTCAATACATTAAGATGTTGGGATGCAGAACCTGATATTGAAGCATTACCAAAACATAAAGATTTTGCCACATATCTTAGTGAATGTAGCGAAATAACTCAATCACTTTATCCAGATGATTCTACAGAACATGGCAAAATATTAAGATTAAAGCAACAATATTTTTTTGTATGTGCTGGAATTGCTTCTCAAATAAAAGCACATCTAAGAAAATATGGAACTATTCATAACATTCATGAAAAATTAGTTTTTCAATTAAATGATACCCATCCTGCAATTGCAATTGCCGAAATGATGAGAGTTCTTCTAGATGAATTTTATCTTGAATGGGATGAAGCATGGAATATAGTTACTTCAATGATGGCTTATACTAACCATACTATTTTAAGTGAAGCTTTAGAAAAATGGCCAATTGATTATATTAGAAATTTATTACCAAGAATTTATATGATTATTGAGGAAATAAATCGTCGTTTTTGTCTTTATGCACGTAGTTTAAATACTCCAGAACAAAATATTAAAAAAATGATGATTATTCATGATGGTCAAGTATACATGGCCAATTTAGCCATTATTGGATCTTTCAGTGTTAATGGTGTAGCCAATTTACACACAAATATTTTAATAAATAAAGAAATGAAAGAATTTTATTTGTTATATCCTGAAAAATTTAATAATAAAACTAATGGAATAACTCATAGACGTTGGTTAGCATATTGTAATCCTGAATTATCAAGATTTTTAAGTAAATATTGTAATGGTGATATTTGTGAAAATATTGAGTTAGTAAAAAATATAAATAATTATCTTGATAATGAACAAATATTAAAAGAATTTTTAGATATTAAAAAGAAAAGAAAAGAAATTTTAATGCAATATATTAAAGAAAAAGATGATATTGATTTAGATATCAATTCTATTTTTGATATACATATTAAAAGATTGCATGCTTATAAAAGGCAGTTATTAAATTGTTTGCATATAATTTATTTATATCAACAATTAAAAAATAACCCAACATTTACAATGTATCCTCAAACATTTATTTTTGGTGCTAAAGCTGCTCCATCATATTTATTTGCCAAAAATGTTATTGAATTAATAAATTGTATGGCAAATAAAATAAATAATGATCCACAAGTTAATAAATTTATTAAAGTAATATTTATCGAAAATTATGATGTTTCTAGTTCAGAAATTGTCATCCCTGCAGCTGATGTTTCAGAACAAATATCATTAGCAGGAAAAGAAGCAAGTGGCACAGGAAACATGAAATTTATGATGAATGGTGCAATTACTTTAGGGACTTTAGATGGTGCAAATGTTGAAATTGCTGATTTGGTTGGGCCAGAAAATATTGTAATTTTTGGACTTACAAGTGATGAAGCAATCAAACTTAAAGAAAGTGGTGAATATTCATCATTAAATATTTTTGCAACTAATGAAGATTTAAGAAAAGTTATTAATTCTTTAATGGATGGCACATGGCATGAAAACAAAAATGAATTCAGATTAATTGTTGATGATTTATTATATAAAAACGATGAATATTTTCTTTTAAAAGATTTTGATTCTTATAAACAAGCTCATATAAAAATACAAAAATTTTATCAAAACCCTTTAAAATGGGCCAAAATGTGTTTAACAAATATTGCTAATTCAGCTTATTTTTCAAGTGATAGAACAATCAATCAATATGCTTTAGATATTTGGAAACTTAAAAAGGTAATTTAGTTTATGCAAGATGTTACTTTTAAAGCTTATTTAGATGATATCAATACCATTGTAATTGAAACAACTCATGCTTCAGAATTTAAAATAAATAATGTTATTTTGAAATCTGAATTTGTTTGTCATAAAAATCAATTCATTATTTATAAAGCCTATTTTGATATTGATATTAATAAAATTTACATTTTAGAAAATGATTTAGGAAATAAAACAACTTTAGAAATTAGATATTTTGTTAAAAGTAAATATTTTGATGATTTATATTTTTATAATGGCGACGATTTAGGACCTACATATAGCAAAGAAAAAACAATATTTAAACTTTGGGCGCCAATAGCTTCAAAAGTCATTTTACATTATGAAATTAACGATGACATAAATGAAATTGTTATGAATAAAAATGACAATGGTATATTTGAAATAACAATTAATCAAGATCTTGAAAATGCTTTATACATCTATAAAGTAACCAATAACAATCAAACAAAAGATTGTTTAGATCCGTATGCTTATTCTTGCAATTGCAATTCTAAAATGAGTGCAGTTATTAATTTTAATAAAATAAATTTCCCTTTGGAAAATGAAGCATTAAAACCAATAAAAGAAATAAATGATGTTATAATTTATGAATTATCTGTAAGAGATTTCTCTATGGATGGTTCATTAGGTGAAGATGTTAAAGGAACATTCAATGCTTTTACTAAAGAAGGCTTAAAATCAAAACAAAATAATAGTATTGGCCTTGATTATTTAAAAGAATTAGGCGTTACACATATTCAATTTATGCCAATTTTTGATTTTGCAACTGTAAATGAAGATAATATTTACGAACATTATAATTGGGGATATGACCCTTTATGTTATAATGTTTTAGAAGGATCATATAGTTCAAATCCAAATAATCCATATGTTAGAATTAATGAATGCTTAAATATGATTGATGTTTTGCATAAAAACAACTTAAGAGTTGTTATTGATGTTGTTTTTAATCATACTTATTCATTTATTGATTCAATTTATAATAAAATTATTCCAAATTATTTTTATTTAATTGATAAAAATGGCAATTTATCTAATGGATCTTTTTGTGGTAACGACATTGATACCACAAGAAAAATGGTACATAAATATTTATTAGACATGTGTTTACGATATGTCAAATTTTATAAAGTTGATGGCTTTAGATTTGATTTAATGGGTATTTTGGATAAAGATTTAATCTTAGATATATATAACAAATGTAAAGAAATAAATCCAAGTTTTATTATTTATGGTGAAGGATGGGATATGCCTACATTATTAAATAAAGAGCAAAGAGCTTCATTGAATAATGCAAAACAACTACCACAAATTGCCTTTTTTAACGATCATTTCCGTGATATATTAACTGGTAGAACATATAACAATTTTTCTTATGAAAATGGATTTTTAACTGGAAATTTTAGTTTATATTATGATTTTGTTAAAGTAATGAGAGGTTCCATTGAAGAAAATTGTTATTTTCAAAATGCTTCTTCTTCAATAAATTATATTGAATGTCACGATAATTTTACTTTATATGATAAATTATTGATTACCAATTCTAACAATAATGAACACGAAAGAAATAGCATTCAACTTTGTTGTTTAATGGCAACTATTTTATCATTAGGAATTCCTTTTATTCATGCTGGATGTGAATTCAATCGTACAAAACATGGAATTGAAAATTCTTATAATGCTAGTGACAAAATCAATATGATTCATTGGAGTGATGTTGATTTATATCAAAATAATATTAATGCAGTTAAAGATTTTATTAAAATTAGAAAAACATATAATTGTTTTAATTTAACTGATCGTAAAAAAATATTAAATTCAATTGATGGACAAATTATAAATGACAACATTTTAACAATAACATATGCTACTAATGGTCAATTACTTTTACTTATTTTTAATCCATCAAATATACGAAAAGAAATTAAATTAAATGGCGACTATTCTCTACTTGCAAATCAATATGGTTTTGTTAAAAATGATGACAAAGTATATAATAGTATTATCATTAAAGCTTATAGCATTTTATTGCTTATTAAATAAATATTGGGAGGAAATTTAAATGGCAAAAATTGAAGAAGTTGATGTTAATATGAAAGCAAAAGAAGTTGACCCAAATTTACAAGTTTATCATGATCCTAAAAAAAATTCACATTTTAGCATTGAAGGATTAGGTTACTTTGATAAAGAAAAAGAATATTTTCGTTTACCAAAAAATTGTAAAGATAAAGTTACAGAAGCAGTTTATTGGTTAGCTGGACAGCCTGCTGGTGGACAAATTCGTTTTAGAACTAACGCCAAAAGAATTACTGTTAAAATTAAAAATTTAGGTGATTATCAAATGTGCCATATGGCTGCTACAGGCCAACAAGGCGTTGATTTATATTACAAATTAAAAGGTCAAAAAAAATATACTTTCTTTACTTGTGCAAAATTTGCTGAACCAACAACAGAATTTGAATCAATAATGTTTGATGCTGATAAAAAAGAAGATAAAGAAATTATTATTAATTTGCCTTTATATGAAGGATTACAAGAAATTTTAATTGGCATTGATCAAGATGCTTATATACATAAACCTAAAAAACATAAACATGAAGGCAAAATTGTTATTTATGGAACATCTATAACACAAGGTGGATGTGCTTCAAGGCCTGGAATGGCATATAGTAATATTTTAAGTAGACGCTTAGATATGGAAATAATTAATCTTGGTTTTTCAGGATCAGGGCTTGGTGAACCTGAACTTGCACATTTAATAAATGAAATTGATAATGTTAAAATGCTTGTTTTAGATTATGATGCTAATGGTGGTGCAACTGGTGATTTAATTAAAAACATGGATAATTTTATAGATATTTTTAGGAGTAAACATCCAACAGAACCAATATTAGTAGTTACAAAACCACCATTTTCTAATTATGTTTTTAAACAAGAAGAAATTGCTCATCGTCAAAAATTATTTGATTTCCAATATAATGTTGTTTTAAGGCATCAAAACAATGGCGATAAAAATATATCTTTTCTTGATGGCAACACATTATTTGGCAAAATAGATTTATATGAATCAACTGTTGATGGCTTACATCCAACTGATTTAGGATTTTATCGTATGGCCAATGTATTTTATCCTATTTTAAAGAAATTACTAAAAAAATAACTATAATATAAATGGGATAGATATGAATGAATGTATAATTAATAAAATAAAAAGTCAAAAGAAAAATTATCTTTTATATATTAATAAAACTATTTATACCATTGATTATTATTTTTATGAATGTATTTTACCTTATGAAGGTAAAAAAATAGATAATAAGACAATGCAAGAAATAGAAGCTTTTTCATTAGCAAATAAAATATTGCCTAAACTTTATAATAAAATATTTAATAATCGTTTAAGTGTATATGAAGTCAAAGCAAAATTAAAAACTATTCCTCTTGAGGAAAAAAAAATAAACATTATTATAGATTTTTTAAAAAATGAAGGGCATCTTGATGATATTAAATTAATAAAATATTATCAAGAAATTTATCAAAATAATAAAGGCTATAAAGCTTTTAAAAACTTTTTAATTAATAAACATATATCATCATATTTAATTGAAAAATATACAATTAATTACAAAGAAAATTTTGAATATGCTTTAGATTATGCTCAAAAATATGTTGATAACAAAACTTCATCAAATATTTTTAAAATGAATATGGTTAAAGCTCATTTAATAAATAAAGGATTTTCACAAAATATTATCAATCAAGTAATAGAAAAATTAAATTTTAAAGATGACAGTGATATTTTACGCAAAGAAATACATAAATATTATTTAAAATATCAAAATGATAAATATAAAATTATTTCAAAATTAGCCAATAAAGGTTATAATGTAAATGAAATTAAAAAGATAATGACGGAAGAAGGTATGTTTAATGAAGATTAATGATTTAAAAGATTTTATAGATCGAGAATGCCACATTGATATGGCAATTGTTACAAATTGTGTTGAAGGAAAAACATCTAAAGGAAATCGCTATTTTTCATTAACATTACAAGATTCTACTGGAACAATAGAGGCTAAAAAATGGGAAATCAATCCTGGTGATGAAGAATTGTTTGCTGTAAAAAAAGTTATATCTTTAGATGGATATCCATTAATTTATAATAATAGTCAATTACAATTCAAAATTAATGATGCTGAGCCAATATTAAATTATGATGAAAATGAATTGATTCTTGATTCACCAATTGATAAAAATAAATTATCAAAACAATTCTTAGAATATATTGATGCTATTGAAGATAATGATATTAAAACTATTGTTAAAGAAGTTGTCGCCAATCATTATGATAAAATTTTAAATCATCCTGCAGCTAAAACTAATCATCACCAATATTCAGGTGGTTTACTACATCATGAAGTATCTATGTTAAATTTAGCTAAAGAAATTGCTACTTTATATCCATCAATTAATAGAGATTTATTATATGGTGGTATAATTTTACACGATATTGGAAAAACTATTGAACTTTCTGGGCCAATTGCTACTGAATACACATTAGAAGGCAAACTTATAGGTCACATTTCTATTATTCAAACAGAAATTATTGAAGCTGCTAAAAAGCATAATATTTCTGGTGAAGTTGTTACTTTATTACAACACATGGTTTTATCACATCATGGTAAACTTGAATATGGCTCTCCAGTACTACCACAAATTTTAGAAGCTGAAGTTATGTTTTTAATTGATAGTTTAGATAGTAAAATTGTAATGATAAATAAAGCATTAAAAGACGTCGAAATTGGCGGATATTCTATAAGAGTTTTAGGACTTGATGGCCGTTCTTTTTATAAACATAGTAAATCAAAAAAATATTAAAGTCACACCATAAATGTGACTTTTAATTTCTATAAATAAAAAAATGAGGATAGTTGTTTACTAAATTTTCTCCCATAGAAATAGAAGTAAGTAAACATAAGCCTCGTTTTTATTATAACAATTTTAATTTTTTTTTACAACCATTTGCTTGCAATAATTTCGCCATCAGAAGGTGAAAGGTCAGCATTTTCATCGTCTGAGATTAAATATTTTGCATCATTTTTATCATTTACAAATGTTAAATGTTTTTCATGAAGTTTGATAAAATCATATAAATTAATTCTTTTGTCTAAATATCTTGGTAAGATATGCCTAATAGTAACATTTTTACTAGCAACAACACCAAAAGACGAATAAAAATTTAAAGGTATATCTAGCCATATCATTTCTAAATTTTCTAAATCAATTAAATATGCTATATTTTGATCTGATCCTTTTTGTACTAAATCAAATTTATATTTTACTTTACTTGGTTGATAAATTTCTGATTTTCTATCTTTTTCATTTAAAAACATAACACCTGAAAAACATTCTGGTACTGAAGCAAAATCTTGACATGTATATATTGAATTAACTACAATAGCATAACGATAATATTTTTTTGCTAAATTGTAATTACAATCAATAAATTCACTAGCTCCATTAGGAGCAGTTACTATATCTCCAGAATGATATATTTCAAATTTATGACCACCTTTAATATTATGCCAAGATACACTTGTACATTTTTTAAAAGATTCATCAAATAATTCAAGTGATAAATCAATATCGACACGATCATATTCTGAATCACTTGATCTATAATTTGTGTTTTTCCAATGTGTAAAAAAGCGAAGGAATTGGGCATTTTCATTATCATTTGCAAGACTTATGCGGCTTCCTGTTGTCAATGTTTGTTTTTGTCTTGATGTATTACGATTATTAGATGGTAAAGCATATTTTTTTAAATTTTCATCTAAATAAACATTTTCTATTTTAGGATAAGACGCATATTTTTCTTTTAAAGTTTCTTTAATAATATTTAAAGCTTTATCAATTATATCTGCAGGTAGAAAGGCTCTTAAATCATCAGTATAAAAATATTTAGAACCATTTTCTGAATTAAAACAAAAAATTCTTTCAAAAGTCACTTGATCCCTATTTAAAAAATAATTATAAAGTTCTAATAAAACAGTCGATGAAACTTTAATTGCAACTTTACTAAATGCATTAATAGTTTTATCTTCATCAAAATTATCATTTCTTAAAAGATAATCAAGTCTTCTTGCAAATTCACTAGGTCGTTGACATAATAAATTTAAAAGTTCATCTTGATTATTTTTAGCTTTTTCAAGTTTACTATAATATGTAACATAATTATCATTTCTAAAATCATTTGCTATTTGGCATATAGTAGGATATTTTTCATAATATTCTCCAATGTGTAAATATTCAAAAGCTTTTTTCCACAAAAATTCATGACGAGCCAAATCTTCAATCAAATATGGATTATTTAAAGCTAAATCATTTAATATTTCAATAAATATTTTACGAATGCGTCTAGGAAAACTAATAAATTTAATTTTGCCAATTAAACAAGGAGAATTTGTAGATAAAATAACATAAATTCTTAATAAATCAGTAGCAGTTTTAACAAATGATAAATTTTCTTTAGTGAAATTAATATAAGGATTTTCTTTTGGAGTATCACGCAATAAAGCCATAACATAAATAGCTAAATTTTCTTTAAAAGGAATTATAGTTGGTTTTATTAAATCATGAAATTTTTTAATAGAAGCATAACAAAATTCATGCATATTATTTTCAATAGCAACTTTTTGTTCAAATAAATTAATTGTTTGTTTTATAATAATTTCATTTGCTTGTTTTGGATTAATGATTGTTAAATAATTATTATTTTCATTTATAATCATTTTTTCTCTTACCAAATCTGGCAAATCTTCATTTGTAAATCCATAATTATCGCTCGTAGCAGTAAAATAATGTAATAAAGCTCTTAAATTTAATTCTTCTTGACTAATGTTTTCAATAAATGGGAAATTACGATAAAAGACCCTATGGTTGACATTAGCATCAGTAAATTCTTCTAATAAATGATAAGAATTTTTATAAAAAGATTTTAATTTTTGATCTGTTAAATGTTTTAGTATTTCAATACTTTGATTATTTAAAGAATAACCTAATGAAGCAAAAGAATTTAAAATTGCTCCGATTAAAACATCATTATTTTGTATTGGGCTTTGATTATCATAATTTAAAACTAAATATTTTTTTCTAAGTAATTCATTTAAAAAAACATTTTCCATTTATAAGTCCGTATAATGAATTTGGTTATGAAAATAACCACTAATTCATTAATCCTTTCTTAGCCTTTTAAAGCCATGCTAATG
>CANQTM010000037.1 GCA_947626825.1 uncultured Bacilli bacterium
AAACTAAAATAAAATTAAAAATTGTGCAAAATATTAACAAATATCTTTTCTTTAGCACAACAACTGCAAAACTCGGGTAGAAAAAGCGACTTGTAAATTATTTACAGAAATTTTACATTGTGGTATTAAATGCTTAAAGGTATTTAAAATAAAAAAATTAATAATGTATTTATATGAACATCCATCATTTATTCAAGCATTAAAAGATAACATCAATAAAAATGTTAATAAGAAAAATAATGGTGCTGAACAAATTGCTGATATTATTTATACTGAAATGCATGAAAGAGGTTTATTATAATGAGAAAAAAGATATATTATTATCATAAAGATAAAAAAGATGATTTTGGCAATATAGGGCACAATAATAAACCACTAAAAGATAATTTTAAATATGTAAATACAAACATATTTTATCGTTTTATTAGTTTTATATTTTATTATTTTTTAGCTTTTCCAATTTTATTTGTCGTTAGTAAAATGTTTTTAGGTGTTAAAGTCATCGGTAAAAAAAATATTAAAAAAGAACTTAAGAAAAATGAAGGCTATTTTATTTATAGCAATCATTGCCATTATTATGATGCTTTTTTATCACATATGTTTGCTGGCTTTCCAAAAAGAACATATGTTCTTTCTCATGCAGATCCAGCTAACATATTTTTTATAAAACATTTAGTTATGTTGCTTGGTTGTTTGCCATTACCAAACAACAAAACAAATTATAAAAATTTTATTAATGCTATGAAATATAGATTTAACAACAATGGTGTTATAGCAATTTATCCTGAAGGAACTTTATGGCCATATTATAATAATCTTCGACCTTTTGAAAAAACTTCATTTAAATATGCAGCTATGCTTAAAGCACCAATAGTAGTTACAGCTGAGACTTTTAGAAAGCCAAAAATATTTCATTTTCTAAAACCTAGAATGACTATAACTATTTCTAATGTAATTCGTTATGATGATAATTTATCTGTTGATGAAAATGCTACAATATATTATCAAAAAACTTTAAAGTTTTTAAAAGAACATGTTATCAATGATAACAATATTTCATATCATAATTATATTCAAATAGATTAAAAACTAATTAATTCCCTAATAGCTACAAATAAATTATTTATTGTTTTAAAACTATAAAATTTATAATCGCTTTTATGACAATATGTTTTTAGTTTTTGAATTAAAATATTATCTTTCAAATAATAAAAAACAGGTACAAATGGTTTGATAATTGATAAATCATCGGAACTAATAACACTAACTAATGGTAATAAAAAAGATATTTGATTATTGCAAACAACATAATCAATTTTTTCTATATAGGCCTTTTTTAATAAATCATAAGCTTTATCTAAATCATCAATATAAATAAAACTATTATATTGTTTTAAATAATTTATAAATTCTAAAGCTAATTTATCTTCACTAAATTGGATAACTTTTAAAGTTAAATGAAAATTATTTTCATCATTTAATTTAGCTATTATTTCTTTTTCGTCCATTTCTTTTAATTACCTCTAAAGCTAAACTAGTATAAGCTTTGGCAACAGGAACATTTTTATCAAAATATATGATTGGTTTTCCTTTGCTTTGTGATATAGGAACTTTTACACTTTTTGGAATAGCAACATCATAAACTCTTTCTTTAAAAAATTTTCTAACTTCCATAGAAACATCATTATCAAGTTTACAACGACAATCATACATAGTTAGTAAAACACCTTCTATATTAAGTTTGGCGTTAACACTATTTTGAATTTTTCTAATAGTTGATAATAAAGATATTAAACCTTCTAAAGCATAATATTGACATTGTACTGGCACTATTACACTATCACAAGCAACTAAGGCATTAATATTAAGTAAACCAAGAGATGGTGGACAATCAATCAAAATAAAATCATAATTATTTTTTATAGAATCAAGTTGTGTTTTTAATCTTGCTTGACGATCTTCTAAAGAAGTGGCAATTTCAAAATCAACCATTGCTAAATCAATAGTGGCTGGAATAATATCAATATTAAATAAAGTTTTATAAATACATTGATCTATAGATATCTTTTTTAACATAACATCATTTATATTGTTTTTTATTACATCTTTATCTATACCAACACTAGATGTCGAATTGCCTTGAGGATCTAGATCAATTAATAAAACTCTTTTTTTATTTTCCGCTAATGAAGCTGATAAATTAACTGCAGTTGTGGTCTTACCAACTCCGCCTTTTTGATTACAAATTGCAATTATTTTCCCCATATAAAACTCCTTTTTACATTAATAATTTTAGCATAAAATCAAAAAGAAAAAAACCTTTCAGTAGTAAACTACTTAAAAGGCTTACGTTTTATTATTAACTCATTTTTTCTTTAATGACTTTTGGTGTATCTAAATCAATAAAGTAAAGAATAATATTAACTAAAGCAGCTATAGCTACTATTGTATATATAATTCTTGTAACAACCGAACCTGCTCCAAATAAATAATCAACTAAATTAAAACTAAATATTCCCACAAGGCCCCAGTTAATGGCACCAATTATTGTAAAAGTAAGTGCTATTTTTTGTACAATATTCATAGTACGCCTCCTTTGTCATATATATTTTGCTCATTTATACATTATTTCATTCTAAATTGTCATAAGTTGAATTTTTTTATCATAAGTTATCTTGAAAGAGAAAAGGTGAATTTATGAAAACAAAATTTATGGAAAGTAAAGCTTTTAAGTGGATTAAGCGAATTGTGGTAATTGTATTATTAGTTGGTATAATAGCCTTTGGTGCCTACAAATTATTTGCCAATAAGGCCAATAACTTAGAAAAAAGTGCTAAAGAAACTCTAGAAAGTCTAAATAGTTATTATATGGAAGCTGATATGGAATTCTTTAAGGGAGAAGATTCAAGAAAATATAATGTTAAAGTATCATTTAAAAAAGAATTAGATCAAGACTTATTTAGAGTTGCTATGTATGATAAGGCCTCAGAGCAAGAACAAATTATTGTCAAAAATAAAGATGGAGTTTATGTTTTAACACCTGCTTTAAATCAAGTTTATAAATTTAAAGGAGATTGGCCATTAAATGGTCATAAACCATACTTATATCAATCAATGATTGAAACTATTCAAGGAACATGTGATATTTCAAAACTTGATAATGGATATCTTATTGTTTCAACTCCTGAATTTAAAAACATGCCATCTTGGGCACGACAAGAAATGAAAATGACCAAAGATTATAAGCCAGAATGGGTTCATATTTATGATAACAATAATGATATTGCAGTAAAAATCAGTTTTACTAAAGTAGAATTTAATCCAACATTTGCTGAAAACTATTTTGCAGTAGATAGTAATATGAATGAATCAAGAGAAAATTTAACAACTTCATCATCAACAACAATTTATGATTTGCCATTATATCCAGTTAATGCTGATGTAGATGCTACTTTAAAAGAAGTAAGTAATATCACAATTGATGATGGAAAACAAGTTATGTTAACATATTCTGGTAACCAAGGATTTACAGTTTTAGAAACTACTGCAACAAGCTATCAAGAAATGAATGAAGTTACTATAAATGGCGATATTGTTGATATTTATGGCATTATTGGTTATGCGACTACTAACGGCAACATTAACAAATTATATTTTACATACAATGGTATTGCTTACCAAATTTGGTCAGACACAGAAAGTGTAGCTACATTAATTGAAGTCGCTTCTGGTATGGAAACAGCCACAATCGAAAAATAAATACTTAAAATCTATTTCTAACGGGTTATTTTTAAATAAATAGCCCGTCATTTTTATTTTATAATTATTTTCATGAATTATTAATTTATAATTATTATAAGTGCAATCATATTTAAAATTTTTTATGTTTTCTTCAATGTTTTTGGTAATATTTTGAAAAGAAAAAGAGTAACAGTATTCCTTATAAAATACTATTAGCTCTTCTTTTATTTGATTGGCAGATACTATATTTTCTGCATAAATTGTATATGTTATATCCTTTTTATTTTTAAAAGATAAAGGAATAAATCCCATAAATAAAGAAAGAAAACCTAAAATAATTGAATTTTTAATTTTCACTATAATCACCTAGTTATAGTATAGCCTAAACTAAGTTTTATAAACTTTAGTTACCTTTTCTATTTGGTTTAAGATTTCTTTTTTAACTTTTCTTTTAATACCTCTTGCACCATAACGCAAAGCTTCTTCATCATTTAAAGTGTTTTCTTTAATTATTGGCAAAGAAATTTCTAAATTAACTTTTTCTTGATATTCTTTAAAATATTTTTCTATTAATTGTCCACAGACATCTTCAGATAAAGTATCAAAATAAATAATATCATCCATTCTATTAATAAATTCTGGTCTAAAATGTTTTCTAATAACATTATTAATATCATCTTTATCTACTAAATTATTAACATAACCTAATTTGTTTTTATGGAACATTTCTTCTGAAAAACCAAGATTACTTGTCATTATAATAATAGCATTAGTAAAATCTATTTTTCTTTTATTGGCATCATAAAAATAACCTTCATCAAAAACATTTAAAAAGACATCTAAAATATCTCTATGTGCTTTTTCAACTTCATCTAAAACAACAACACTATGAGGATTATTTCGAATATGATCAACAAGTAAAGATTGTTTTTCAAAACCAACATAACCTGGTGGTGAACCAATAAGTTTAGTAACACAGGATGCTTCGTTATATTCAGACATATCAAGTTTTACATACTTATTTTCACTGCCAAAATAATATTTAGCAATCTGTTTAGCCGTTTCTGTTTTACCTACACCTGTTGCACCAACAAATAAAAAAACGCCTAATGGTCTATTTAAATCGTTTAATCCTAATTCAATATATCTAATTTGATTACAAATTGTTTTTATTGCTTCATTTTGTCCAAATAAAACTTGGTTCAAACTATTTTCTAAGGCTTTTGCTTTATTTAATATTTCTATTTTGACATTAAAATTATTTTCAATAACTTCTATAATGGCTTCTTTTGTTAATTCTGTTTGTAAATTGTTTTTACAACGAACACATGCCATATCCAAAATATCTATTGCTTTATCTGGAAAATGACGATCAAACACATATTGATGACATAAGAAAACTAAATTTTTGATAATTGCATCACTAATTGTTAATTTATGATATTTTGAAAATCCATCTCTTAAAGCTAATAAAATGTCTATTGTTTCATTAATTGATGGTTCTTCTAATTTAATTACTTGAAAACGTCTTTCTAAAGCTTTTTCTTTTTCAAAAAGTTTAACATATTCGTCATAAGTAGTAGCTCCTATACAGCAAATATCTCCACGTGATAGATATGGTTTTATAATATTTGAGGCATCTATTGCTCCTTCTGCACCACCAGCTCCGATTATGTTATGAATTTCATCAATAAAAATAATAGCATTTTTATCTTCTTTAACCTTTTTTAAAATCTTTTTTAGTTTTTCTTCAAATTCACCACGATATTTAGTACCAGCAATAATTGAAGCAATATCCAATTCATAAATGTTTTTATCTTTTAATGCAATAGGAACCTTATTTATATTAATTAAATGAGCTAAATATTCTACTAATGCCGTTTTACCAACGCCTGGTTCACCAATAATAATAGCATTTTGTTTTTGTTTTCTAAGTAATATTTCAATTAATGAATTTATTTCCTTATCACGATGAATTAATATTGGTATATTTTTAAGAGCTTTTTGATTTAAATTAGATAAATCAAAAACATTATCAAGTTCGCTTGATCTTTTTACTTGTTTTTTTAATTCATCAATGATATCAGGAATTTTATCTGTTTTTTTAACTAATATTTCTTTTGCAACACAATCATCACTTTCAAGCATTGCTATACATAAAATATCAACTGAAACTTTTTCTTCATTTTTCTTTTTTGATAAATTTAATGCTACTTCTAAAATATTTTTAAAAGATGTTGTGTATTCCATATAAAAAGGCTTATTGCTTTTTTTACCAAATAAAGAAATAACCTCATCTTTTATATCCTCAAAAGTTATACCTTCCTTATCTAAAAATTGCTTAAGTTTACTATCTTTAGTTTTTAAAAAAGCTAATAATAAATGTTCAGTTCCAACACTACATTGACCCAAATCAAAAGCAATACTTTCAGCTAAAGCAATAAGTCTTTGTGCTTTATCAGAAAATTTATTTAACATATGTTCACCAACCTCATTTATATTTTATTCTTAAATTACTTTATTTATTATTGGAAAAGATAAAAAATATAAACTGATAAATTTTTAAATTAAATGATAAACATTTTTAGAAAATTATTTGCAAGTAAAAAAAATAAGATGATTATTTTACAATCACCTTATATTTAAATTCGTATTATAAATAATTAGTTTACATTGAAATTATTTGACCTTAAATTCTCGATTATTTATTTTGATAAATTCATAATTATTTTTGCCAGTCACATAATTGGCCGTGCAATCATTAATATTAACTTTATATACATTTTTACCAAAAAAAACTATATTATTTTTAATTTTTATAATTTCTTTAATTAAAATTCCAATTAATGAAAACATTAATAATACACATATAATACTTAATATTATATCATTTAAAAAATATCCGTTTCCAATTCCAAATAAAATATCAATAAAATAATAAATATTTGCTCCATAAAAATTTAATAGTATTACTAAAATAACATCGATAAATATATATGTTAAATTAATAAATGTTTTTTGCTCTTTTAAAAGACATCTTTTTTTGTTTGATACAAGCATATATATTCTCCATGGTATAAATGCTATAACATAGCGAATATAACCCATAATTACTATTATTTTTGTTGACGCAAAAAATTCAAAAATAAGGTCAAATAAACAAAAAACACAAAAGAGAATAAAGAACAAAGTATGAGCAGTAATTATACCTGGTGTATCAATATCATATTTTGTGGTTAATTTATGAAAAATAACAATCATTAAAATAGTTAAAACAAATACACATCCAAGTAAAACAAGTAAACCTGGATCTGAAAAGGCATAAATTTCTGCTTTAATTATAAAAAAAATCATTACACTTAAATATCTTAAAATTTCAATAATATTTATTTTTTTTAATATATGTTTTCTATATGCATTTTCACATAATTTTTTTTCGCTTGTATCATGATTTCCTTTAGCACGTAATAATAATGTATTAAATTTATTGTTTTCATTTTGGATTCTTTCAGCATAATTTGAAATATTTTCTTTGTAACTTCCGTAATTATTTATAACATTTTTTGATGGCATTACTTTTTTTGTCTGTCCCATTAACATCTTTTGGTACTTTTCTTTTGCATCATTGATTATAATTTGTTTTATATCTTGCGTGTTAATAATTTGATCACTATCCATTTGTGACATAAACTTATTTCTCCTTTCAATTAAAATTCATTATATTCTTGATTCCAATATACTGGTCTATTGTCTCTATTCCAACTACTATTCCAGCCACTTGGTTTACTACTTGCTTCGCAATAAATTGTTAATGAGTTACAATTTGAGAACACAGAACTCCCTATACTTGTAACACCATTTGGTATAACTATACTTTCTAATGAATTACATCCATCGAATGCATATCCTCCTATACTTGTAACATTATATGTTTTTCCATTCATTTGTATTGTGCTTGGTATTTCTGTTGCTGTTTCATTTCCTACATATCTTGTTAATATTGCATTACCATCTTGTATTACATATCGTAATCCATTTTCTTCTTTATAATTATTTTCATTTATTCCCCAATATACTGGTCTATTATAAGGATTCCAGTTACTTTCCCAACCACTTGGTTTACTACTTACTTCACAATATATTGCTAATGAACTACATCCATAGAATGCAAGACCTCCTATACTTGTGACACTATTTGGTATAAATATACTTTTTAATGAACTACAATCTTCGAATGCAAGATATCCTATACTTGTGACACTATTTGGGATTTCTATACTTTCTAATGAACTGCAATTATAGAATGCATACCACCCTATACTATTACCACCAGTGATTATTACCTCTTTTAATGTTGTTGGTACATAATCTGAATTCTCATAATAAATACCTGCTCTAAATATATAACCAAAATGTGTATTAATTTTTTCATTTAAAGTTGCACCAACAAATGGAATTGTAATACTTTCTAATGAACTACATTCTGAGAATGCAAAATTCCCTATGCTTGTGACGCTGTTTGGTATTATCACTTTTTTTAAACTTGACTTATCTTTAAAGGTACTAAAACTAATTGATGTAACATTATAATTATAATTGTCAATAGTAATATTATCGGGTATTTCAACTTCATCTGAATTGCCTAAATATTTGTATAATGATACTGAATCGTTATTGCTTATTTTAAATTCAAATTCATCATTTACCAATATAGGAAATGATTTATTATTAAATGTAAATGTATTTAAATAAAAACCTGTACCAGTAACTAAAAATATCAATAATATATATGTAATACTAAATAATAAAAACCTTCCTTTTACAAGTTTTTCTTTAATCATTTTAATTAATATTATTAATATAATTATTACAGCAATAATAAAAATATTATATGGAAAGAATGATGCAAGAAAAAATGTTAATATCCAATATAAAGAAAATACAAAAAATTTATTTACAATACTATAAAATAACTGCGATTTGGTATTTTTTGTTGTATCTTTTTCTTTTCTTTGAAAATGCATTGAATGTAATTTTAAAAACACACTAGATAAAAGGCCGCATATTAAAGAAATAATTATTAACAAACCATAATGTTCGAAAACAATTTTAAATAAAAAATGATTACCA
This sequence comes from uncultured Bacilli bacterium, assembly GCA_947626825.1. Lineage (GTDB taxonomy): Bacteria > Bacillota_I > Bacilli_A > RFN20 > CAG-631 > CAKPXW01. The sequence goes on from CANQTM010000037.1 coordinate 8,872, forward strand.
AATATTAAATTAATAATAATAAATGACAATACGGCTAATATGCCAAAAAATCCGATAATATTTATTAAATGTTGTTTCTTTTTTTGCAGATGCAATTGAATTTCAAATAACAATCTATTATCTCTAAACTTACAAGCATCATTTAGGCATTTATTAAATTGCTCATTTTCATCTTTTATTCTATTACTAAACAAATTTATTTTGTAACTGAATTCAGATATTTTTTTTAATGATTCTTTTCTGTTTTTATTTTTTGAATAAGATAACATTTGTTGATATTTTTTTTCAACATCTGATATTACTATATCTTTAAATTCCATATGTTTTACCTTTTTAGCTATTTATTTTTCTTGAAATATATTTTTTATTATTATATTCATCTAATGCTTTTTTTCGTTCGTTTAATGTTTTGTTTAAATGATTAATAGTTTCTTGTGTGTCTTTTTGCAAATTTTCTAAATTTTCTTTTAATTCTTCTATTTTCTTTTGCATGCTTTCGTCAACCAATGAAATAAAATTAGAAATTTTTAGTGAACAATCAGTTAATAACTTCGTTGTTTGATCACTGAAATCATTTAATGCCTGTAAACATAATATTAAAGAATCTTCATTTACATTTATTTTGTTCATTTAATAATTATTTGATTAATAACGAATTAAATTATAAATATTTCGTAATTTCTCTTCTTTATCCATTAATTCTTTACAAGCATTATTACATTTTTCATCTAATTCATTTTTTTGTATTAACAGTTCTTTTTCTTCTAAACTTTGACACTCTCTATAATCATATTTATCTAATACTCTTACATCTTCTATATCATTTTTATTGATAAAATTTTTATAATCATTTAAAGCTTTATTATAATTTTCTTGTGCATTTACAACATCATCATATGCATTTCTATAATCTTTTTCTTTTTCGGACATTTCTCGGTTAACATTAGAACCAAATAAATCATCAGGTTTAGGAAACCCCACAAGTGCAAATTGATTCTCGGCATTACTTTGAGATGATGAGTAATTGCTTCCATTTGAGCCGCCACCAGATCCTCCACCAGATCCTCCACCAGATCCTCCACCTCCAAAAGAAGGTCTATTTTGAATTTCTTCAGCTTTGCTTTTAAAATAAGGAGGAAAGATATTATTTATATCATCCAATATTCTTTTAATTTTTGCATTATTTGATTTAATGTTTTCAAATAATTGCCCCATAGTTTTATCATCATCCCATAATCCTCTAAATTGATTAACCATAGAAACATAATCATTTAATATTTCTTCTTGCTTAATACAATAATTATTTATAATTTTTGCTGTTCCAATAAGGACTTCAGGGTTTAATGTCATTATATCATTATTCATTTTGTTGACTTCCTTTTGATTTAATTACTTAATTTCTATTGTTTCACATTGTAAATATGAATCTAAATCTTCTTTTTTTGCATTTAAAAATGATAAATTATAATTTGTTTCATCATTTAAAGCAGAAATATATTTTTTTTGCTCAAATATAGAATTTTTAGTAAAGTCTTCTGATGATGATATTGCGCTTTCTAATTTAAGACAATATTCCAATTCAAGTATTATTTCTCTTTTTATAGATTCCATAGAATCTCCTTTTTCTTCTAATCTTTCTTTTTCTATTTGAAACATTTGTTTGGCATTTTCTAATTGATGAATGATAGATGAGGATTTTGAATCATCATCAGAATCAGATGAATCACGTTCTTTAGAATATTCTTCATAAATTTGATCTTCGATATCTCTAATCTTTTGTTTTATTTCTTCAATTTGATATTCGTTATTTTCTATTTTGTTATCTATATTTTCTTGCAATACATATAACTTATTAATTTGAACTTTTAAATTGTCATGTTGTATATTTATCCATATTAATTTATCATTTGTTTTACTTAATATGTCTTCTGCTGTTTCTAATATTTCTTTGTAATTTTCATTACAATTGGTAATATAATTTTCTGTAGCTAATAAATCATTTATTATGTTTTTCATATTATTAAATATTGGAAATAGAATTAGTTATATTGGAAATTGCTTCTTCTATTTCACTTTCGTTATAATTTTTTTGGATTGCATCGCAAATTTTAACAACTGAATCAAATTGATTCCATATTTTAAAAGAGAAAGTTTTAAAATTGTCATTTATAGATATCATCGATTTAAAAACTTCATCTGCCCATGTTTTTTGAATTTCAGAAAAATTAGTGTCTATTTTTTCAATAACATTTGAAAATTTACCATATTGTTCATAATTCATAATGTTGGCCTATTTTTAATTTCTTCTGCTTTTCTTTGAAAATATGCTGGGAAAACACTATTTATTTCATCCAATAATTTTTTGATTTGTGAATTACTTACTGCAATACTTTCACACAAAGAACCCATAGTTTTATCATCATCCCACATGCCTCTAAAATTATTAATTCTAGAGATATAATCATCTAATATTTCTTCTTGCTTAATACAATATGCATTTATAATTTTTGCCGATCCGATTAGAACTTCTGGATTTAATGTCATTATATCATTTGCCATAATTTTCAATCCTCAAAATTAATTATTGTATTGATCCATCCACTGGATAATTTTATTACAATAATTTGCAACATCTTCCATATCTTGTGAAACTTTTCCAATTAGTTCTCTTGTTTTTTCAGAAAGTTCAGCAAGTTTTTTTACTGCAGGATCCTCAACAGATGAAAAATTTGCTTCCAATGTTTTATCAAGTATAACTGAATTGTTTTGAAGTTTTTCAGATGTTTCTTTTGATAATCCAGCAATATTCGAAGCAGCTTCTTTTGATAACTTTATATTATTTGACATAATTTATCCCTCCTATTATTTTATTTTTATTTGCGATAATTCTTGTATCATTGCTAATTTTTCATTAATAACATTTATTAGTTTGTTAATTTCTAAAAATTCGTTATTAAACTTTGAATTTATTTGATTTAAAACTTGCACTAAATTATCGTAATCTTCATCTTTCCATTCATTATTTACACTTTCAATCTTTTTCGTTAATTTTTCCAATAAAGGTTCTTGATTAGAAAGATATGTTTCCAAATTCGTCTTAACTTCAATTAATGAATCTAAATTAATATTTAAAGTATCTGCTGACATTTAATTATACCTTTATTTATTAAAATTTTTATATTTTTCTTGCAAATGTGTGTACCATGAACTATCAATATTTGGATCATATCTAAAGACTCTAATTTTACTATGTTCACCAAAAGAAGAGAACAATGCAACCTTAGGGTTTGATAATACATTTGATATTTTATAATCTGATAACATTTGTGCTATTAAATTTGGATTAACACCTTTTGTGAAAATTTTATATTTAAATTCATTTAATTCATTTTTAATAGATGAAATTGAAGTTGGATTATCCATAGAAATGATAAAATGAATTCCAACATTGCTTCCTTTAATTAACAAATCTTTGACTGCATCTGAAAAATAAATTTCATCACTATTATTTGAATTTCTAGATTTAAATGATGATAATCCTGAAAATTGATTGATAACTTCTGAAATGTCATCATTATTAGATTTTTCTTCTTTTTCTTCTTTGCTATCAGATAAATTTAATAAAACATTATCATTAAACAAATCAATATAACGTTGTAATGAATGAATTAAAACAAAACAAGGTGTAAATTTTGGACTTTCATTTTGTTCATCAATAATTTTCTTTCTTTGTTTGTATAATTGGTATAATTCTTTTATACTATTTTTTATTTTTTCAAATGATGATATATCACTTATCATATCATTAAAATCTCTAACAAGAACATTAAATAAATCACTTGAATTTTTTGGATTAATCATTTCACCATTAACATAATATATTTTCATACAATTTTGATGCCAATCTAAATTATATTTATGATTTATAATTGTTGAAAGTAATGAATATCCCATCATATCACGTAAAATTTCTACATCGTGACCAACAAATAATATATTTTCTTTATCAGAAAGTATTTTTATTGATGTAGTAAAAGGTCTTCCTGTAACATAGTCTTGTCCTAATTGAATATTATAATGTCCGTCACTTTTTGAAATTATATTGTCAATATTAGGTACAATATTATAAATAGTTTCAAATTCAAGAGGTGATGGATCATTATCATCTCCAACAATAAACAAAGGTTGTTTTGCGACTTTAGAAGTAACATGTTTCCATTTGTCAATTATTTGTTCTGCATATTTTTTCCTATTTTCGCTTGTATCAGCATATGCAACTCTAAATTCTACACTTTCATTACCAAATCTTATATCGTTAATTACACCAAGTCCTTTTTCTGGACGATATTGATTACCACAATATTTAAGGAAGCAATTCTCACAATAAATTAAGAAAAAATAATCAAATAAAATGCTGAACTT
>CANQTM010000038.1 GCA_947626825.1 uncultured Bacilli bacterium
ATATCCTTGCTTCCTTTGACATTGAAATACCTAAAAAATTGTATAGATTAATTGATTTTCAAACTTTCAAAAGTAACATTAAAATTTAAGTGTAGTGCATAAATGTAGTGCATAAATAAAACGCATAAAATAGGTCTGAATAGCCAAACAATGGCTATGCTTCAGACCTTTTTACTTTTTATTTTGGCAAACTCAGGTAATATCATAAAACAAAAATATTTACAATATAGAAATTTTATTTTTTTGTTTTAAATAAATTAACAAATGATTATAGTTCATTTATATTTTTGATGAAAAAAACTTACAAATAGTTTATAATTTTAAAGAAATTAAAAGAGGAGATTTAAAAATGTTAGAAAAAGTAAAGACTAAATTTGTTGAATTATTTGGTAATTTAGATAATACTAAATATTTTTTTTCACCAGGAAGAATAAATATTATTGGCGAACACATTGATTATAATGGTGGCATGGTTTTACCATGTGCTATTGATATAGGTACATATTTTGTTGCAAGAAAAAATAATACCAATAAAATAAATGCTTATTCAATGCAATTTGCTGAATTAGGTGTTCTTTCTTTTGATGTTTATGATGAAAATCATACAAAAAATTATAGTGATTTTATTAAAGGAATTGTTAAAATATTTGATTTACATTTTGGATTTGATATGGTTTGTTGTGGTACAATTCCTCATTCATCTGGATTATCATCTTCTGCTTCTTTTTGTACAGGCTTAGGATTTGCTTTGTCTACATTAAATAACAATCCAATATCAGGAACAAATTTAGCTTTATTATGTAAAAGAGTTGAAAATGAACATATGGGTGTTAATAGTGGAATAATGGATCAATTTATTATTGCAAATGGCATTGAAAATGGTGCATTATTGCTAAATTGTAATACATTAGAATATAAAACAATACCTTTTGATTTAAAAGATAATGTCTTAATTATTGCTAATACAAATAAAAAAAGACAATTAACTGATAGTAAATATAATGAAAGACGTGCAGAATGTGATGAAATTTTAAATATATTTTCTAATAATGGTTATAAATATAAATATCTTTGTGAAATTAATGAAAATGAATTTGATAAATTAATTTCATTAATAGATAAAGATAATCTTAAAAAAAGATTTAGACATGTTGTTAGTGAAAACATACGTACAATTAAAGCAAGCAAAGCTTTAGAAAACGGTGATATAAAATTACTTGGAGAATTATTAACACAATCACACATGTCTTTAAAAGATGATTATGAAGTTACTGGAAAAGAACTTGATACATTAGTTTTAAACTTTTTAAAACAAGAAGGTTGTATTGGCGCAAGAATGACTGGTGCTGGTTTTGGTGGATGTGGTATTGCTTTATTTAAAAAAGGATTTGAAATTAAAGCAATGGAAAAAGTTAAAGAATTATATTTAAAAGATATCGGTTATGAGCCAAGTTTTTATCAAGTTAAAATTTCTGGCGGTACTAAAGAAATATAGAGGATGTGTGCTATGGAAATTAATATAGAAAAATATAAAAATGAAATAATTAGAGAATTGCAACATGTAGTACAAATAAAAACTGTTTTAGATACCCCTGTAGATAAAGGTCCATTTGGTAAAGGAAATAAAGAATGTTTAGAATATGTTTTAAGCCTTTGTCAAAGACTTGGATTTAAAGTTAAAAATTTGGATGGCTATTGTGGATATGCTGAAGTTGGTGAAGGTGATGAACTTGTTGGTATTATTGGCCATTTAGACGTTGTCCCTGAAGGAGATGGTTGGCTATATCCTCCATATTCAGGTGAGATAGTAAATAATGAAATTTATGGACGAGGGACTATTGATGATAAAGGCCCAGTAATTATTTCTATATATGCTATAAAAGCATTAATGGATAGTGGCTTTAAATTTAATAAAAGAGTTCGTTTAATTTTTGGCTGCAACGAAGAAAGTGGCTCATTATGTATGGAACATTATTTAAAAGTTGATGAACCAATTTCATATGGTGTTTCTCCTGACGCCTCATTTCCTGTTATATTTGCTGAAAAAACTATAAATAATATTTCAATAAATGGAACAGTTTTTAATTCAGGTAATATTAAATTAATATATTTAGATGCAGGAATTGTTATTAATGCAGTTCCTGATAAATGTAGTTTTAAATTAGAATGCTTATGTCCAAAATGCCAAGAAAAAGCAATGAATGAAATTAATAGTTTTTTTGAAAATAATCATTTAAAATTTGAATTTATAAAAAATAATAATGAATTACTTTATACAGTTTATGGTAAAGCAGCTCATGGTTCGACGCCACATCTTGGTTTAAATGCAGGATCATATGCCATATTGGCATTAAATGGAATTGTTGAAAATAAATTTATTGATTTTTACAATAAATGTATAGGTATTGAAGTTAATGGACAAAAATTAGGGTGTTATGCTGAAGATGAATATGGACCAATAGCTGTAAATGTTGGAATGATTCATTATGAAAATGACACATTTGAAATTAAAATTAATTCTCGCTTACCTTTCAATATTACAACAAAAATAATGTTACAAAAAATTGAAGAAACAATAAAACCTTATGAGGTATCATTAACATTGCTTTCAACATCTAATGGTTTTAAAATAGATCCAAATTCAACTATGATTAAAACTTTAGTTCAATCATATCAAGATGTTACTAAAGATTATCAAAGTCAACCAATTTGTTGTGCTGGTGGTACTTATGCAAGGGAATTTAAAAATTGTGTTGCCTTTGGGCCTGAAATGGAAGGCTATGGTGAAATGATTATTCACCAACCTAATGAAAGAATTACATTTGAAGCCATCGAAGCAATTTTTAAAATTTATTTTCAAGCTTATAAAAATTTAATAACAAAGGTTACTTTTAAATAGTAATCTTTTTATTTGCTTTTTAATTCCAAAGAAGATGGCACTAATCTTTGATCAATTAATTTAAATCGTGCAAGCAAAGGATTTATAATTTTTATAACATAATATAATAAAACACTTTGTGGTAATAAATATAAAATGTTTTTTGGCAAAGAAAGTAACAAAAAGTAATATTTAACATGTTCAAGATAATTTACTAAAGTCATACCATCGCTATAATATGCAACAAAAATAAATAAGAAAGAGCCATAAATGGCATTCATAAAAATGTTTATTAAAAATCTTGAAAATAAAACTTTTGTAAAACTCACTTTTGTTCTATAAAAACAAATACCATAAATAAAGCCACTTAATGCTGCTTGCAACGTATAACCTAAATTAAAAGTTCCACCGCCACCATTTGGCATAAAATAACCGATTATATCTGAAAAAATTCCAATTATAAATCCATATATAGGTCCATATATTAAAGAAATAATAGCAAAAAATAAATATGTAAATGATAAACCTAAATTGCCAAAGCCACTAGGAATTGGTATTAATTTACTTAATAACATTAATGCAAAAAGCATGGCGATAGTAGTTATATCTTTTACTTTAATTAAACTTTTAGCTGACAATTTCCAAAATTTTTTATGAAAACATGTAGCAAAAATTTCATCATTATCATATATAAAATTTATATTTTTATTATTTTTTTTAAATTTTAAAAAAATAAAACTAATTAATAGTTCCATTAATAAAGTAATTAATAAACCATATAATGAAAAGATCCATGAATTTAAACTGCTTTTTAAAGTAACAATATTTGTATTATCTTTAAATGTAACCTGACATTTATCATCTGCTATTTTATTTACAACATCTTTTATAAATGTTTTAGCTCTAGTCCCCACAGTATTACTAGATCCAATAAAGAATACATCATAATATTTACATTTTGTTTTTATAACAATATTATTTTCATCAATAACATAAGAAAAATCTTTTTTGTTTAACATTTTTTCAACATCAATATTATTATATTTTTTATCTGTTTTTTTAATATCATTTAAAAAATCAACATCAATTAATAATTCATCATCAAATTTATTTATATCATCGATAGTTATTATAGATTCATAATATGACCTTTGTTGATTAATTGTTTCAATTAAAACAAAAGTTCCTAAAAAACCAATAACTAAAGTTATTATTAAAACTAAAAAATGTTTTCGTAAAAAATTTAAATAATTTTTCATAAAAAAGACCTCCTAGAAATTTCCAGAAGATCCGCTATCAATAATACATTTCCAGCGGACGCATTAGTAAACCGCCGATATTTTTCGTTCGTCTTATATGCATCTCCCACACATAAGCACTTTACGCTTACTAACTACTCTGTGCTTTCAATTATATAGATATTTTAACCTACTGTCAAACATATAAATAATTTCGTTTTATGATGATTTTAAGATAATTAATTTTTATAAAAAAATTATTGATATTTTTTATTTTTTTAGCACTCTTTTGTTGACATTGCTAGTTATGGTGTCTATAATATATTTAGCACTTTAAATAATTGAGTGCTAAGAGGAGATTATTATGATTAGACCATTAAATGGATATGTTCTTTTAGAAATTGAACCAACAGAAAAAAAAGTTGGAAGTATTATTTTAACAAATGATCAAAAGAAAACTAATGTTGCCAAAGTTGTGGCTGTTGGCAAAGGTAAATTAGTTAATGGTACAATAGAACCAATTAATGTCAAAGTAAATGAAAAAGTTATTTATCGCGGATATTCTACAGTTGAATATGAAGATAATGATAAAAAATATCTTCTAGTTCCATCTGAAGATATTATTGCAGTAGTTGAATAGGAGGAAAGAAATATGGCAAAAGAAATTCGTTTTGCAAAAGATGCTCGTGTATCAATGCTTCGAGGTGTTGATAAATTAGCTAATACTGTTCGTTTAACATTAGGACCTAAAGGACGTAATGTTGCCTTAGATAAAGGATATGGCTCACCATTAATTACTAATGATGGCGTTACAATTGCTCGTGAAATTGAATTAGAAGACAAATTCGAAAACATGGGCGCTAAATTAATTTATGAAGTAGCAAATAAGACTAATGATTTAGCTGGTGATGGAACAACTACAGCTACAGTACTTGCTCAATCAATGATTCATCGTGGTCTTGAAGCTACTGAAAAAGGTGCAAATCCTGTTTTCTTAAGAGAAGGAATTGAAATCGCAGCTAAATCTGTTGCTAATGCATTATTAAATAAATCTCATAAAGTAGAAACAAATGCTGATATTGAATCAGTAGCAACAATTTCATCTTCATCATCAGAAGTTGGAAAAATAATTGCTAATGCTATGGATAAAGTTGGCAAAGATGGTGTTATTACTGTTGATGAATCAAAAGGATTTGATACGGAACTTGAAGTAGTTCAAGGCTTACAATATAGCAAAGGCTATATTTCTCCATATATGGTTTCAGATCGTGAAAAAATGATTGCTGAAATGGAAGATGCTTTTGTTTTAGTTACTGATAGTAAGATTACAAATATTCAAGATATTTTACCAGTATTACAATCAGTTGTTGAAGCTCACAAACCACTTTTAATTATTGCTGATGATTTAGAAGGAGAAGTAACTTCAACATTAATAGTTAATAAACTAAGAGGAACATTTAATGTTGTTGCAACTAAAGCACCTGAATTTGGCGATGCTCAAAAGAATATCTTAGAAGATATTGCTATTATGACTGGTGCTAAATTCTATTCAAAAGATTTATCAATGGAATTGAAAAATTTAACAATTGATGATTTAGGTCGTGTTAAAAAAGCTACAATTACTAAAGATTCAACAACATTAATTGATGGCTATGGTGAAAAAGAATTATTAGATAATCGTATTGAAGAATTAAAATCACAAGCCGACCATGCAACAAGTGATTATGATAAGAAAAAATATTTAGAAAGAGTTGCTAAACTTTCATCAGGTGTTGCTGTTGTACGTGTTGGTGCTTTAACTGAAAGTGAATTAAAAGAAAAGAAATTACGTATTGAAGATGCTCTAAATGCCACAAAAGCTGCTGTTAGTGAAGGTATTGTAGCTGGTGGTGGTTGTGCTTTAATGGAAATTCAACGTGAACTTAAAAAGTCACTACATTCTAATAATGTAGATGTACAAAAAGGTATTAATATTGTTTTAGAATCATTAACAGCTCCATTAAAACAAATTGCTGAAAATTCAGGATATGAAGCTGATAATATTGTTGAAAAACAAAAGAAAATGAGAGAAGATGTTGGCTTTGATGCTAAAAATGGTTTATGGGTTAATATGTTTGAAAAAGGCATTGTTGATCCAACAAAAGTTGCTAGAAGTGCCATTTTAAATGCTGCTAGTATTTCTGCTTTATTTATCACAACTGAAGCAGGAGTTTGTGAAGTAAAAGAAGATAAAGAAACACCAGAAGCACCAATGAATCCAGCTGACATGTATTAATAATATAAATTATAATTTAAAATTGCTAAGGATTGCCAAAACTTAGCAATTTTTTTGTATTTTTAACATATTAAATTTGCATATAAAAAACTTACCCAAATTCATGAGTAAGTTTTAAATCATTTTATATGATATTATGCCCAATCAATATCTTCATTATCAAAATCTTCACTTAAGAAATTAATTATTAAATAATAATCATCTCTTTCTTCATTGGCAGCAGAATCAATATAAATATAAAAACTATAATCATCATTTTCATAAACCATTTCACTATTCCAATAATCTACATAGTCTTCAGATTCAAACCAACCAGCATTTTCAAATTCTTCCATAAAATTAGAAACAAATTCTTCATATTCTGCAAGTGAAACAAATTCTATTTCGGCATAATAATAATCATATTCTTTTGTATAAACATTCCAATTTCCTTGAATATAAGGAACACCAGAAATATCATCTCCAAGATAGTCATTTATTTCCTTAAACCATTCAGAATCAACTTCTTCCCAAGAAGTAGCTAAAACATAATAATTTGAAGGTAAAAATACAACTTGCAAATAATAATTTTCAGAACTTGTAAATTCATCTACAGCAACAATAACATTTTCACCATCTTTACAATATACACCATCAAATATTGTTGAAGTTTTATCAGAATAAACATCATCTGTTTTAATCCATGAAGATGTTTCTAATGAAGAAATATATTGTGATAATAAAGAATCTGCCATTTCTTTTTCCATAGGTGAAGATTGAACTAATGATCTATTTTCTTCAATATAAGTTGTCCAATCAACTTGAAGATAAGGAACATTATCAATTTCACATTCTAAAAGTGTATTAGTATTTTGATACCAACCATTGTCTAGTGTTGACCAACTAGTTGGGATGACATAATCTTTTATTGTTGCATTTTCAAATGGTACTTTGGTATTTCCTATATCAGTTATTTCTATTTTAATTTGATATGACAAATAAACAAATAGTCGTCCATCATAAGTTATTTCTGCAGAAGTTATTTTATCACCTTCATGATTTAAGGTAATATTTACTGAATCCAAATTACGAATAGTGTAAATTGAATTATATGTGTCAAAAAATGGAATTGAAGGATCTAGTCCAATTAACAAACCAGATGAGTCTAAACCATATAAAAGTTTATATTTATTATTACCAATAGGTGAAAACAAATCTTTTGAAAAATCAATAGGAGTTAAAAAATCATCCATAGTATTTGCAATATTATTTTCACTTCTTGGAATAATTGAATTTTCAACTTCATTAAATGAAACTTCATAAACTCCTTTATCAGATATGTATGAAAAATATCTAGAAGAGTTATTGCTATCACTCATTAAGACATTGTTTGGTGTTACCATGCCTTTTATAGTAGAAACATCGTTAACTAAAATATCTAATGTATAATTTCTATTTTTAAGACCTGTTAAAAAATTATTAACCAAAGTAGCATCATTACCTTCAATAGGAGCATATGGTGTTGGTTTATTAGGAACTTGAATATCATCTTTAGTGACAACATCAAATTCTAATGTTTGTAAATAAGTAAAATTATAATCAGTATCTACATAACTTCCTTCTAATACAATATTAGTTGGTTCACCAAATTTATTTAATATAATGGAAATATATTCAGTCAAATCAGTTTCGTAAAATGATAATGAATATATTAAATCTTTAGCGCTTGAATTATTTGTTAAATTTATTTCTAATTCATCAAAAGATTTTATTTTAACTTCACTATCTTTTATATCAGAAAATGTTGTAATAAAGTCATTAAAAAGGATATAAGTTGATTCACCTTGATGAACAAAGTTTGTTTCTTCAACTTCATTTAAACGATTAATTTGTAGTTTTACAAGTTCTCCTTTATCATTTCCATAATAATGTTTAGAATCAACTTCTTCACCATCAACTAATTCCTGAAGATAATATTCTTGACTTCCTTGTTTATTATTGTAATAAAGATTTAATTCTGAATCTATTGATACTACTGAACTACCATTTTTTATTTGTTGATATGTCCCATTTAATGCAACTTCAGTTGATAAAACATTTAAAATGTTTCTTACATTAGGATTAATTGTTAAATCAATTTTTGCTGTTTTAACAATTTCTCCTGCTGGAACAGAAGCACTAATAGTTACATTTCCTACGCCTAATCCAGTAACTAAACCTAATTCATTAACTGAAGCTATATCAGTATCAGAAGATGTCCAAGTTATTGTTTTGTTTGCGTTGTTTGGCGTTAAAGATGCTTTTAATTGTAATGTTTCATCTTGAATAATTGTAGTTTTGTCTGGGTCTTCTATTTTAATATCAGTTACCACAACATCATTATTTGATGAACTATTAGAAACACTATTACTAGCATTATTAAATGTACAACCAGTAAAAATCATAGATATAAACAACATTTTGGCAAATAATAATTTATATTTCATGCTATACCCCCCTTATAAGTGCATTAGGTTTATTATAATAATGTTTTTATTACTTGTCAATTTGTATTTTTTATGTTATTTTATGGGGCTTTTTATAAAATATAAACAAGTTGTTATTTCTAAAATTTTATTTTTAACAAATATAAAATTGGTTAATTATATTGTTATGTTTTATTAAAACGATAAAATTTTTGTAGTAAACGTTGATTTATTTATTATTTTAAAAGTAACCATAAAAAATTTACAAGCAAGTTCAAAAACTTCAAAAATTCAAAAAATTCTGAAAGATCGGACCCAAGTTACAATTGGTAAAAGAGTACCATTTTGATACATTAAATGTAGCACAAAAGCAAGCAAAAGCCACAAAATTATAAAGATTTTGAACATGTAAAAAATTCTATTTATTATCGATTGATTTTAACAATTATAAGGGGGTTTTTATTTAGATAATTTTATTGCACTTATTGGTAATAGAATGAATAAATTTTTGCTAGTTTGTTATTTTACAATCCAATGTTTTATATAGTTTAACTCATGCGATTATAACTATTACTAAAGTTAAAATCGTAACGTTGATTATTCACACAGAAAACTTAAGAATATTTCATTTTTAAATTATGAAAATAGTAAGAATTAACCCTTCTTGCTATTTGGTCACTCCATTAAATTTTAAAGTATACTTTATTTTTATATTCGTATTGATTAATAAAATATTTCTTCTTCATCTAATTCAGAAATTATTTCTACAACTGTTTTATCAATTAGAACATATTCATTTAATTCTTCGATGGTATTAAACTTAACATACCATTTAAATTCATTTGATAAAAGAAAATATGTTTTTCCATCTACATCTCCAATTGTAATTGAATAAAAAACATCTTTATAATTAAATTCAACATCAAATCCTTGAATTATTAAATCATTAAATTCTGTTTTACTCATGTTCGAACCTCCTGCGTATATTATTCAGCATTTGATTCATTTTGTCGATATTGGATATTTTTGACGCTTACAAAAAAGGCAATTAAACAATCGATTTGATTTGAACTCAAAAACTTAAAAATAAAAAAAAGTGCTGATTTTTAGCATTTCTACTATATCAACACAATTGCTTTCAAGTGGTGGGACTAAATAGATTTGAACTATCGACCTCACCCTTATCAGGGGTGCGCTCTAACCAACTGAGCTATAGTCCCATAGCGCTTATTCATTATAAAATAAATCTCTAATACTTGTCAATATGAAATTTATAAATTATTGGTATTTTTCATATAAAATTCTTAAAATGAAAAATCATATTTTTCTACATATTTTATCGGAGATTTGTTATACTATTATTAAGAAAACAAGGAGATATTTTATATGAAAGTTTTAATTATAAATGGAAGCCCACATTCTGATGGCGCTATTGCAACTGCTTTAAAAGAAGTAACAAATATTTTAAATGAAAATGATATTGAAACAGAAATTATGCATATTGGACATTTAGCTATTAGGGGATGTATAGCTTGTAAAAAATGTTATGAATTAGGAAAGTGTGTTTTTAATGATGTTGTTAATGATGCTGCTTTAAAATTTAAAGAATCTGACGGCTTAATAATAGCATCTCCTGTTTATTACGCATCAGCAAATGGCACATTAATCTCTTTTTTAGATCGTTTATTTTATAGTAGTCATTTTGATAAAACAATGAAAGTTGGTGCAAGCGTTGTTAGTGCAAGACGTGGTGGTAATACAGCAACTTTTGATGAATTAAATAAATATTTTTCGATAAGTAACATGCCAATTGTATCAAGTCAATATTGGAATCAAATTCATGGAAATAATAAAGAAGAAGCTCTTCAAGATCTTGAAGGATTGCAAACAATGAGAACATTAGGTAGAAATATGGCCTTTTTAATTAAAAGTATTAAATTAGGAAAAGAAAAAATGGGCTTACCTATTAAAGAAACTAAGCAAAACACTAATTTTATAAGGTAGTAAATATATATAGAAAACAAGTAAGTATTTTATTTATTATGTTAGATTATGAATATTGAGTTAAAATGTTCAAAATCATATATAATTAATCTTATATTTGTTGTAATCAAATACAATTATTTATAAAAATGATTTATTGATTTATATCGAAGAAAACAAAAACATAAATTTTTGAAATAAAAAAGAATATTTTGATTTATTTAAAGATTTTATATTTAACTTAAAAAGTTTTAAAAATCAACATTTTTATGAAAATTGTGAATAATCAAAACAACATTTTGTTTTGATGTATTATAATAAACCTATGGGTTGATTTTTTAATAAAATGGTTGACATTATTTTCAAACGGGTGTAATATGTGATTGTGAAAAAAAATAAAGAAATGTAAAGGCATGAAAAAGATATAAAAAGGAGAAAAAACATGGGCTACACAGAATTTGGTAAAATAATTAGAAAGGAAATGATTGATCATGATGAAAATTTATTATCAATTGCACAGTTGCTTGGTGTTACTACATCATTTGTTTCTGCTGTTTTAACTGGTTGTAAAAGTGTTCCAGATAATTGGGTAGATGAATTAGCTAAGCATTATTGTTTTACAGGCGAAAACTATAACAAATTTTATAATGCATATTGTGAAGCTAAGAAAAATGTTAAAATTGATGTTGAAAATGTTTCTATGCCTCAAAAAAGATTAGCTATTCAATTTCAAAGAAAACTAACTGAATTGAATGATGACGAAATAAATTCCATACAAAAAATTTTAAAGAAGGAAAAATAATATGGATTACGAAGCAAATATTGGTTTAAGCAGATTACAAATTAGGGAAATAGCTAAAGTTATTCGGAGAAAATTAAATATTCAAACCGTTTTGTTCCCAGTTTTAAATGTGCTTGAAAGATTGACAGATAAGTTTACTAATCTTTACTATATTGTTAGTCCAGATTATGAATTTGAAAAAGGTGTAATGGCAGAACTAGTTTTAGAAGACAATGAATACTGCATTAGAATGCCTGAATCTGTATATAATAATGCAGCAAAAGGGAATAGATCTTATTTAGGATTTATTTGTCATGAAATATGTCATTTTGTCTTGATTCATATTGTTGGAGTTGGACCAGTTATAGAAACATACAAAAATGGAATGGTTTTTTTTAGAAAAATTGAAAATCATAAAGTGCCTTTATATAAGAGCATGGAATGGCAAGCAAAGGCATTATGTGGTGAATTAATGATTCCTTTTGATAAATGTAAAAATTACACTTTTGAACAAATTGTTAGTGAAACAAAAAGTTCTGATTTACAAGCAAAATATTTCTTGGAATATGTAGCAAATTACAAAGAGCCAAACAAACTTATAAAAAATGGTTCAAATCAGTGCAATGATTTGAACCATAATAGACAGCATGTTATTATGCCACCCAGACAAATACATAATAACATAACTGTCTTTAAAAAATCAACATTTTTAAAATTTGATGCTAAAAAAAATAAAGACAGGAAGTGATTAAATCCCGTTTTTAGGATTTAACACCCCAAAATTTAGAATTTAGCAAAAAGATTTTAAAATTACTTATCAAAGATAAGTAA
>CANQTM010000039.1 GCA_947626825.1 uncultured Bacilli bacterium
TCTATAAAGGATGTTAATGCCCTTCTACAAACAGAGTTTTAACACCCCAAATTGACCCGATTTCCTAAATTCAGGTAAAATTTACAATTATTTAGATAATTATTCTAAAGATAATTTGCCAAAGCCTTGATTATAAAAACTAGATACTAATTGATAATAATTTTCTTTTTTATTTAGCATATTTTCACAAATTTCATCAAATTTATTTATAGGATTGATATCTTTAAAAGAGTTAGGATAAATAACACTCCCTAAATAATAACTATCAGCAATAGCAATTTCTAAATTAGTATAATATTGATTAAATGGCATTTGAACATATATATCATTATTTTTAAAGGCAGTAATTGTATCAAATATTGCTTTTTTTTCATTATATTCATTTTTTAAATTACTAATATTAGCCACATCAACAAAAATCATATCAGGATTTAAAGATACAATAGTTTCTAAATCAACAATAACATTATTAGTATTATAGTTTTCATTACTGAAAATGTTTTTAGCATTGATTTCTCTAAAGCAAGCATAATTAATTAAAGAATCGTTAAATGTTCCTTTACCACCATTATAAGTATTGCAACCCAAATAAACTTTTGGTTTGTCTTCATCTTTAATATCTTTAGTGCGTTGATTTAAGTCATTTTTTATTTCTTTTATGTAATTTATTACATAATCTGATCTTGTTTTATTATTTGTTATTTGTCCAATTAATGATAATGAAGTATAAACTTGATCACTAAAAGGATCAGAACCGCCATAACTTAAACAAACTACAGGAATATTAATTGTTTTTTCTAAAGTGTTCATGCTTTCAACATTATCATATAAAGAAAAAATAACATCAGGTTTAACACTTAAAATAGCCTCAGCATCATAAGTTGAATTAGGTCCACCTACACCAATACTTGGTAAATTAGCAAATAATTCTTTATATGCATAACTATAAGGCCTTACTGGCATCTTATTACCTTTTTCAAATTCTTCTACTCCAACTAATTTATCTAAATCTCCTACATAACTATAAAGTCTTAGAGCGCTTGCACCAATACAAACTACTTTGTTTACTTCATATGGCACTTCTACTTGTCTATTTCTTAAATCAGTTATTGTATAAGTATTAGAATCTACTTTATTATTACAACTAATTAAAGTAATGCAACATAAAAAACTAAATAATAAATTTGTTTTTTTCATTTTGTTCTCCTTTTATTTTGGTAAAATTACCAATTGATTATTAATATTAACAATTTCTACTTCTACATCATAAACATTTTTTATCAAATCTTTGTTGATAATACTTTGATCACCCATTTTATAAATCATGCCATCTTTTAAAAAAATAAATTTATTGGCAAATCTTAATGCTAAATTCAAATCGTGCATAGTTACAATAACTATTTTGTTATCTTTGGCAATTTCTTTAATAATATTAATAACTTCTAATTGATTTTTTAAATCAAGATTACTAGTTGGTTCATCAAATAAAACAACATTAGCTTCTTGCAACAGGCATCTAGCAATAGCTACTTTTTGTTTTTCACCTCCTGATAATTCATTAACATTATTTAAAGATTTATTTTCTATATGAAATTTAAATATTATGTCACTTGTCAACTGTAAATCTTTACTAGTGGCATTAAATTTAATATAAGGTTTTCTGCCCATTAAAATAGCATCAAATACACTAAAATCTCCAAATGTTATTTCTTGAGGAACATAACTTATAAGTTTTGCTTTAGTATTATTATTTATATCTTTAAGATTTTGCTTATCAATAAATATTTGACCTGCCTGATATTTTAAAATACCATTTATACATTTAAGTAAAGTGGATTTTCCTGAACCATTTTGCCCTAAAATAGCAATAATATTATTATTATCACTGCAAAATGATATATCTTTTAAAATGTTATCTTTGATGTAAGCAAAATTAATATTTTCAACTTTAATAGCCATTTTACATTTCTCTTTTCTTTTTAAATAAAAGCCATAATAAAACAGGAACACCAAATATTGATGTAATTGCCCCAATTGGTAAAACAAGACCTCTGATTACAATTTTAGCAATAAAATCAGCAAATAATAATATTATGCTTCCTATTAAACCAGAAATAATAATTGAATAACGATGATCCTGACCAACTATCTTTTTTGCAATATGTGGTGCAAGTAATCCTACAAAGCCTATTATTCCTAAAAAAGAAACACAAGTAGCACAAATAAGTGAAGATAATATCAAACTTATTATTTTTGTTCTTGTAACTTTAATTCCTAAACTTGAAGCAATATCATCACCACTTGCCAAAATATTATAATGCCAACTAAAAATATAAAAAATAAAACATGATAATAAAATAATAATAAACATTATTAAAATTTCTTGATAAGTAGCATTACCTAAATCACCAAAAGTCCAATAAATAGCTGAAGACAATTTACTATCATCAGCAAAATATTGAATAACTATTGTTAAGGCTTGAAATAACATTCCCAATGTAACTCCAGCTAACACAATGGTTTCTGTTGAAAATCTTTTTTTATAAGCAAAAAGTAAAATAAGAAAAATTGATATCATTGAAAAAGCAAAGGCTAATATAGTAGTAATATATGGATTTTTCAATGCAACACTTATTCCTTGAGAAGTTGATATTGAACCAACTCCTAATAAAATAATAGCAATATTTGCTCCTAAAACAGCACCATTACTAGTTCCTAGTGTGGATGGCGAAGCCATAGGATTTTTTAAAACTCCCTGCATAATTGTTCCAGAAATAGCAAGGCCAAAACCAGCAATAATTGCTGTTAATACCCTTGGTAATCTTATATTATATACAATTACTACATTACTATTTTCACCATTATTAAAAATTGCTTTTATAACATCAATAAAACTTAAATTAGAATAACCAACATTTAAATTTATCAATGAAAAAACAATTATTAAAATTAATAAAATAAAGAAAACAATTATTTTATTTTTTTTATTTTTATGATATTCATTAATTAATTTATTTTTTTGATTTTCCATATTTCCTCAAAAAAAAGACATACTAAATAAGTATGCCTTCATGACATCATGTCTTTTTTTATTTTTTTTCTTTAAAGTAGTAACTTCATGTTACCTACTAGATATATTGTAACAATTTTATTTTAATAATTCAATTAATTTATTAATAACATCATCAATTAACATTGAAGCATTTATATTTTGTTTCAATCCTGCAACAATATTATCACAACTATTAAAAGGAATAAATATTTTTTTTGCTCTACTTTGAGCGATATTTAAGGCCATTGTTGGTGTTATTTCACCAAGTAAAGCATCTGCAATCACAATTCCAATTGGACCAATAATTATATCAGCTAACTTACTACAAACCACAACAGAATTTTCCCCAGTAGCTGCTTCATCAGCACCTGCTTTGAGCATTGCAAGTGTTGCCATACTATTAGTACCAACAGCATAAATTTTAATATTATCTAAATTGCTTTCTTTAATTTTAGTAATTATTTGTTTGCCAATACCACCACCATGAGCATCAACAATTAAAATATTTTTCAATGTAATCACCTCAATTGTCTATTAAAATAAAAAATGAGCCAAAGCTCTATCTATATTAAACATCAATGATGATGCATTCATCAAATTATATATATAAACACCTAAATTTAGGTGATATTTTAGATGGTGCTCGGGGTCGGAATCGAACCGACACGCCTATCACTAGGCCCAGGATTTTAAGTCCTGTGCGTCTACCTGTTTCGCCACTCGAGCAAAGAAATGGTGACCTGTAAGGAACTCGAATCCTTGACCCCTTGATTAAAAGTCAAGTGCTCTACCAACTGAGCTAACAGGTCAAATTGGCTGGGATAACTGGGATCGAACCAGTGAATGCCAGAATCAAAATCTGGTGCCTTACCGCTTGGCTATATCCCATTATTTAGATGGTGGAAGGGGACGGATTCGAACCGCCGAACCCTAAGGAATAGATTTACAGTCTACCGCGTTTAGCCTCTTCGCTACCCTTCCAGCTATCCCTCTAAAAAAAATGGTGGGTGTTAACGGACTCGGACCGCTGACCCTCTGCTTGTAAGGCAGATGCTCTTCCAGCTGAGCTAAACACCCATACCACTGTGCCCATATATATTACAATAAATTCGACTACAATGTCAATATTAATTTTTATTTTTTTTAATGTGAAAGTTGAAAAAATTTAAATTGATAACAATTAAAAGTAGAAAATAAATTTCATTATTAGTTATACAACAAAAATATAAAAAACATGTCGTTAGTTATTAAATTTTTTTAAGCTAGAACTAATCGATATGTTTATCATCAAGAATCTAGTAGATTTATTATTTTTTAATCATATCTTTAACAGCATCTACTAGTTTATTTGCTAGATCATTTCTTTTTTCTACATTCAAAATTTTTATTTTATTATCTTGTAATATTATTAATGCTGTTGGAGTAATAGTTAAACCACCACCACTAGCACCACCAAAAGGAAAAATATCTCCTGAAAATTCGCTTTTTTCTAATTTTTTATTATTATTTATAGAAAATTCTGAACCTCCAACCCCATATCCACATACTACTTTGCTAATTGGAATTGCCACGCTATTATTTGGTAATATAATTGGTTCTCCAATTACTTTATTGGTATTTGTCATTAAACTAATATTTTCTAATGATGTTCTTAATATTTCATTTATAGGATTTTCTTTCATTTTTTTTCATTCTCCTTATTGTTATAAGTTCTAACAAAATATTAACTAAAGTTATTTTAGTTTTAATATATAGTGATGTTTTATCATTTATTTTAAAATTTATTTTATAAATATTATTTAATGCAACTAATGGATAAATATATTGAGCATATTGATTGGCAAATTCATAATTAATTGATACTTTAATTTCATCAATTTTTATGGCCTCAATCATTTTTAAATCAATCTTTGAAGCATTTAATAATTGATCTATTGATATTTTATTTTTTAATAAATTGATAGTTTTGTTATCGCTAATTACAAAAATTGGTATTGCAAACAAATAAATAGATAAAATATCTTTATCAACATAAATATGAATTATTAATGGAATGTAAAATAATAAATTAATTAATAGAACTAAAATAAAAACAATAGTTGTTAAATAAATCATTAAAAAACTGCTATTTTGCAGTTTTTCTTGAACTTTTTTTACTGCTTTTGTTTGTAATTGTTCTATCTATTAATTTTTGTAATTCTAATTGACGATCATCAATATCATAATCATTAGAAAATTCACTATCATATATTTTATTTTTGTTTATTTTGTCATACCCATAATGTTGAATAGTTCTTTTTATTTTTCCAGCCATCAATTTCACCCTTTCAAATATATTATTTTGTAAAATTGACCATCTTATACTATAAAATTAAAAAAGATATCACAACATTTAGCGATATCTTTATTTTAAAAAATAATATTATATTTATTATTCAGATACTGAATATTGCATTATCTCACTCTTATCAAACCACTTAACAAATGCATTATTACGACGTCTAATTACACATAAGTTACGGTCAACTAATGGAGCAATATCTGAAACTTTTTCAGGTGGGGCTACTAAAATAGCTTGTAAACCAAAACTCTTTAATAACTCAATTGATTCTTTAATACGTTCTGAGTCCATTTTGTTAAATGCTTCATCAAATAGAATCAATCTTGGAGTATTAGT
Source organism: uncultured Bacilli bacterium (assembly GCA_947626825.1). GTDB lineage: Bacteria > Bacillota_I > Bacilli_A > RFN20 > CAG-631 > CAKPXW01. Next base: position 5,730 of record CANQTM010000039.1, read on the forward strand.
TTCTTCAGGTTCAAGGCCCAAACCAATTCGATATTCATTAGCAATAGATGCCAAAATAGAAATATAAAATGGAGTTTGTGTTTCACCACCTGATTTTGTATTCATTGATTTAGCTAATGATTGAACTTGATGGGTGTCATCATTTTCAACTAATAAGTCAAAATCAAGATATGTACGATAATCAGTATATAATGAAATATTTTTATCAATGATTTCTCTTCTTTCTTCATCATTGGCACCTGGTGCCTCAGTTAACTTAGCAAAGAAATCATCTATTGTTTCTTTATATTTTTCATAAAATGCTTCTTGATTTGTTCTAGCATCTTTCATTAATAATTCATCCATTATCATTGTATAAATATCAAGATAAGTTGGATTTGGACGTACAACAAAACGATATTTATCACTACCAAATTTATAATGAGTTAAAGATGTATTTAATGTATCAATTTGTTCAGAAACAGATTCAATTGATGCTTTTAATTTAGAAAGTAAATCTTCTTTAAATTGTTCATATGATTTAGCTTTAGCACCAACAATTTTTTCTTTATATTGAGGCAAAGTAATATCACGATATTTACTTAATTCTTCTTCATATTTATCGTTATTATCTTCACTAGTATCAATAGATACATTAAATGTTCTCATATAGTCAACACGAGCTTTTTCAAGAGAACGATGTTTTACCCCTAAAGCATCAGCAATTCGTTTTGATTCAGCTAGTTTACGATTAATTTGATCTTCAGAGATATATGCTAACATTTCTTGCATTTCTTCTGAAACATTTTCTAAAATCCATTCAGAAGAGAATTTATTATTTAAATCTATTTCCATAGCGCTTAAAGCATTTTGGGCAGCTGTTAATTTTTCAACTCTTAATTCATCAAGTTTGGCTAAAATGGCACCTTTTTCTTGTGAATTTTGTCTTAATGAGTTATTAGCATATTGAATTTCTGAACCAATATTATCAATATTAGCTTGAATTTCATTAACATCAGTCATATCAATATTAGCAATTTGATTATTAATATCTTCAAGTTGTGCTTTTAATTCATCAATTTTATAAATTTGCATTAAATTAGCATAGTGATAATTAATATCAACAGCTGATAAATTATTAAATCTACCTAATGAATAGAATATTTGAATTTTTTGACGCATTGAATCTGACATTTTATTATATTCATCAATAGTTGCTAAATGGCCCTCAATTTGTGATTCTGATGCTTTTTTACCAATATATGGAATTCTACTTCTAGACATATTTAATTGTCTTGCTGTGAATTGTTGATATAACATACCAGTTGCTGTAATACCACGATCATATTTATTAATATCATCAATATTAGCAACCTTCATTAAAGTACCAATAAGCATATTTATATATGCTCTAACATATTTATTATCTGTTGATATTTCTTCAGCTAAAGAACCATTTAAAACTTTAAATGTATCTTTTCTTTCATAAATTTTACCAGAATCAATAATAGCAATATCAATAAACTTATCACGATTGTCATTATAAATATTTACAACTTCTTTAAAATATTGTTCATCTACAACAAAAGAAAATTTTTGACTATTCAAATAAGTTTCAATAGCACTTTGCCACTTTTTATCTTTAATTTCCATTAAATCAGCAACAAAATCTAATTTAATTTCTTTATTATGTCTTTTATATAATTCATGTTCTGCAAAATTTTTAAAATCAACTAAGTTTTGAGGATAATTTTTTTTGCCATTTTTTAATAAATTAATAGTAGATAATAATTCATTTTTTCTATCTGCATATACTTGAATTGCAGCATCAGCATAGTTACGTATTTTTGTAAACATATCTTCAAGAGTTGCTACTGATGCACAAAGATCGGCAATTTGATTTTCTGAAAATTTATTTAAATTATCAGCATTTAATTTTCTTAATTCAGTTGCTTTTTCAATAATAATGTCTGCAGTTTGATAAATTAAATCAACTTCAACACCTGCTTCTTTACATAAATCTTTATCAAAAATACCACTTTTAATTTGATTAGCTTTATCTAAAAATTCATTAAATGAATTTACTAAACGAGTTGCTGATTTTTCAAACACTTCAGTAACACTATCAATATCTCTATTAATAGAATCTTTTTGTTTAACAAATTGAGAATGTTTTACTTCTGAATCATTACTTTCTTTATCGACAATTAATTGGTCACGAATTTTACTTAAAGAATCAATATTATCTGTAATACTTTTTTGATCTTCGTCAATTTCAGTTAAACGACTATTATAATTTTCAATTGATGAATTGATATTTATGATTTCTTGTTTCTTTTTAGCAATTTCTAATTTAGCAACTAAATATTGTGCTTGAGCACATTTATTTTTATCTGAATTATATGATTCATATAAATCATGAATTCTTTCAAGATAATAAATTTTGCTTTCTATAGTTTTGGCTTCTACTTCCAAAGATGTATAATTTCTAACATTTTCCTGCATCTTTTCAAGATCAGATTTGATATCATATTTAACATCACAAACGAATTCTGTAATGAATTTTCTTATATCATAAATTGGTTGAAAAGGTACAGCTTTTTTAAAAAGTGCAAAAAACCTTTGGGATAATTGCCCCAACTTTTTTCTCATTTCTTCTTTATATGATGTTAAAGATTCAGGAAAAATGACTTTTTTATAAGAAAGAGTTACATAATCTTTAAATGTTTTATATTCCATTGCTCTATTACCACTAATATAGCATTGTTCTGGAATATTGCCATCATATATAAATGGATGTGGAGTTAACTTATCACCAGTTACATCAAATTGTAAACCAATAACAAATGGTATTTCATTTACATCATCAAAAAATTCTAAAACAACATAAGAAGCAAAATCACCATTACGTAAATATGATTTATTGCCATCATTATCAGAACCTGTTTCTCCCTTTAAATAAGATATTAATGTTCTTCCTGATTTTTCAGAAGCAGCTTTATTAAATGATGTACCTCTTGTATCACCTAAAATAACCAATTGAATAGCATCGACAATTGTTGATTTACCAACGGCATTTTTTCCAGTTAGGAAATTAATAGTACCAACTTCTATTAATTCTTTTGAAAATGAATGCCAATTTATTAATAAAACCTTTTTTAAGATTTTCATATGACGTCCCCCTTTTACATTTTATGCATCGCCATCAACATTATTATTTTCAGAATCACTAGAACTTTCAGGATTCTTTTCATATTTTTCTTTTAAACTTGATGGAATGTATTCACATAATTCTTTTAATTTATCATAATCAATAACATGATGAATTGAAGGCATAATCATAATTTTCCACAACTCAACATCTTGTGAAGTATTTAAACGTAAAATAATATTGAATTGTTCAAGTCTTCTAAAAGTTATTCTAAATTGTTCTTTTGAAGGCTTTTTAGTAATTAATCCTAAAATTTGCATTTTAGAAATTATATCATATGTAGTTGTAATGACACTATTACCTAATGTAGTAATAGGGGCTGACTCTTCATAAGTAACCATTAATGAAAGAAGAACAAATGTTGTAAATGAATCAAACTTAGCCTTATTTTGACCATAAATGTTTTCAACCCAATATATTCCTTCAATTGGTTCTTTAACTAATTTCCAACCAGAAATATCTAAATAGCTTTCAAATATATCATAATATTTTTCCATAAAAAGGAATTCGCTAGATGTTATCATTTTTTTTGCTTGTTTATCATAAACATCTCTAATAACAAATGTTTTAGATAGAATATAATTGGCAACTCTTCTAAATTCTTCTTTTTCTGATTCATATAAATTGTTATAATCTTGCTCAAACATTATTTTTTCTTTCCTTTCATTATAAATTTAATATTTGGAACTAAATATCTATTTAGTTTAATATAATCATTATAGAATTCTATTTTAAATGGCAATTCTCTTTCATCACCTCTAATAACAGCAAGAATTGTTAAAATAAAATCATCATCATTTTCTATTTGTAAATCTTTAATCATTATTTCATCTCTTCCTTGAATCTTAGAAGTAATAAATGTAATAATTTTGTTAGTATTGTAACCTTCGGCTAACTTATTAAACATTTCATCAACATCTTCACCATTCTTTTCTTCTTCAAAAATAATAATTGGATTTGATTCAGGAAGTAATGGAATTTCACGTTTACTATACAAACCTTCTTTATTAGCATATTCTTGAACTTGTAAAATCATATTATCTTGTATAATATCACAAATTTCTTCTTGATGATCTTTTTCTGTAACAATTGTTTTAATTAAGAAAGTTAATTTACCTTTATATGATTCATCCATATTAACTAGATGTTTCATTTTGTCAATCGTTGCTGAAGTATAGTCATTAATCTTATTATCAATCATATTCATTTTATCTTCTATATCTTCATAAGTCTGATAAATAAAATCAAACATCTTAGTAACATTTTCATAAACAGCATCTGCTTTTAAATTTGGCATTTTATTTTTAGCAGCTTCCATTAATTTTTTCTTAATTGAATTGTCTTCACGCCATTTTTTTATCAATTTTAAAATTGGACTTCTAAATCTTTCTATTGAATCAAAAGTTTTATATGGATGATAATACTTATCATGTAATCTAGATAAATATTCATTAAAGTGAATAGAAACAACATCATTTATTTCAATATTTGCAGCTATACGTTGTTCAATACTTCTAATACCATAATAAAGAGCTGCTAAAGTTTCATTTAACTTATCAGTGTTTTTATATGCTGTTACTAATGCATCATAGTAATCACTATTATCAGTATCAGCCATTTTCAAAGATGAATATGTTGAATAAACAAGGGAATTGTATTCTTGTTCATTTTCAGTAGTTAAACCATATAAAAAATTAATAGCCATAGTTGCATATGAAGGAACAGCAATATATTCTTCAAATGAACTTTTAGCATTAAAGTCAATATTAATCCAACCATAATCACGTAATTTACGAATTATATATAAAGCTCTACTAGTAACTGATGATAAATCTTCTTTATCAAATTTACCATCTTCTTCATCATCAATATTAGCATCTTTTATTTCATCTTCCATTGAAATAGCTATTCTTCTTGCAAGTTCTTCACGAGTTAAATATAGATCTTGGCGAATTGCTTTACGAATAGCAAACAATGCACTTATATATAAATCTCTATTTTTTGAAACGAGCAAATTAAAAAAATTATCAGGCAATGTTTCAAACATATAAAATTTTCTCCTTTCCCTTTGTATAATCGACACATTTAACGAAACTTTTCTTAAAATATTATACTATTTTACGCATTTATTATAAAGTATAAGTTAAAAATAGTAAAGTTATTTTTTTAAAATTAACTAGTTAATTTTAAAAAAATAAAAATCATCTTTAAAATTTTATTAGATTGTTTTTTTACATTTTTTCTACATAAAATAGTAAAAATGCCGACTGTAGCTATCTTTTTTTTGACACTCTAATTTATTAAAAAATGAAAATTTACATTTTAAATATATAATTAATTTAATTTTCTAATTTATATTTTTAAATATATTTAACTTGTTAAATGATTAAATATTTTTGATAATAACTTCAAAATAAAATATTCTGAACTATCAATATTTAATTCTAAATTTTAACCTATATTCATATTAATTTATCAAAAATAACATATAAATTTGATATTTGTAAAATTAAATAATTTTTAAGATATATAAAAAGAATTATTTATATTAATAACAACAATTTTTTTCAATTTATATATAAAAATTATTGATATAGAATGAACATTTAAAGTTATAAAATATATTTTTTTTAAATGATAGATTATATTGATACTTTATATACTAATTTAAATCAAAAGAATCATATGAAACATTGATCAACTTCACATTTGCTTTAATTTCTTATAAATAAACATAAAATTTTAAAAGGTAATTTTAATTATATTAATATATTTATTTTAAATTTAAAGTCAGATAGACTAGTATATTTGAGTATAAATAAATATCAACACAATAATATCAAAACCTTAGATTTGAATTTCTTATATTTAAAAAGTTTTCATGGTGTAAAATCATCAAATTTTGTGCTTAAAAAAATTATTAATAATACATTTATTAAAAATATTTTCAAACCTTTAACCCGAATCGTGGTGGCAAAATAACGAATTTTAGGTTATAATAATAATGCCAAGCAAAAAAAATACACGACAAGATGTTTTTATGCAACGAATTAGTCTTGGGTCCTTGGTTTGGCGACTATATCTCACCTAGTTCATTGCATAAAGATAGTGTAAGAAAATATACCAAACCAACCTTCATCTTACAAGAAATTGTTTTCTCATTTTTCAACTACAAACGACAATATTGAAAAGGATGTAATTGAGAAAATTAAAAATGATTATGAAAAGTCCCACGAACATGATTTAAAGATGTTTGAAGATATTTTTGCCATGAACGAAATAGTATGTCCAATTTGTAACTCAAAAAAAATTAAAGTTCATGGATATGATAAAAATAGAATAAAAAGATTTAAATGTAATGATTGTGG
>CANQTM010000040.1 GCA_947626825.1 uncultured Bacilli bacterium
GATAGAGAAAGAATGGATTAAAGGCAAGTCAATAGAGACATTATCTAAATTAGGGTCATCTTCAACTGTCGTGGAAGATCCTACGCCAATTTTTAAACTAAATGCATATCTTGGTTTTTAATCATAGAAAACGCAGTTTAAAACAAAAAAAATACACTAATTTGGCATGTTAGTGTATTAACATAATGTAATAAATTAAGTTTTTCAGGCTATAAATAGTAAATGCAGTTTTTTATAATAAACGCAACTTTTTATTTTATAATGTCTTTTGGTGAGACATCTTTTGGTTCTACTTTATGTTGATGTAGTTTTGATAAGATATCTTCACCAAAAATATTAATAAATGTATCAATTGGACATTTTGTACCAAGTGAATTCAATATACGACTATTTAAATGGCTGGCTAGTTCATAACATTGATTTTGAGTTATATTTGAGATATCAGCTTTCTTATCAATATATAATCGTAATTGACTATTGATATTTTCAATATTTGGTTTTTGATTACTCATAGTTGAATTACAAAAAAATAATGAAGTTCTTTTTCTTTCATTTTGATCATATTCAAAACCTTTAACATCATTGAATTTGCAATCTCTATCTGTAACAATTGCCTCAAATAAAGCTAAAAAGTTATTAAAACCAATTTCGTTTTCTATATTATTAAAAATATCAATAACTTTTTGATTATTTGGATTTTCAATAATATATAGCATGATAAAAGATATTTTTGGAATAGTTAAACTTAAAATGACTTTCTTGGACTTTTTATTTACTCCAAGAAAATCCATTTCCCAATAAATAACTATTCTATTTTTTACTTGAAATGTTATCCAATCTGAATATAAATGACCAGTGCGATCAAGTCCTTTATTTTCTTTATAATTATAGTTGGCGGGTATTTTCTTTTTTCTTTTTTTTAAGGTGACAACTTTAGGTAAGTTATGAACTTGCACTGTTAGATATTCATTATGAATATAACGATACAATGTTGACGTTGAAACCTTAACTTCATCTAATGAATTGGCAATATGATAAATCGATTGGCCATGTTCTACACCATTTAAAACAGCATCATTTATTTTTTGTAATTCATCAGCTGTTTGATTTAGTCCTTTTCTTGTTTCTACAAGATTATATCTATAATGAGCTTGAGCACCTTTGGCCTCATATAGATATTTGTCTAAAGGACAAAAATCTTTTTTTGGACAGCCATTACAAACAAATGGATACCTATCTAATTTGTGACATGTTAATGGTGTATAAGAATAACATTTAGTTATTATAGAATTATTTTGCTGATTGCAACTTGCTTTATACATACAATCTTTACAAATAGTATTAGATGATTCATCATTGTTACTTTTATAGATCCTATATCTTTTTATTTCTCTAGAAATGTTTGTTGGATCGATACCAATAAATAAGCCAATTTTTACTGCTGTAAGATTTTGTTTAAGGCCGTTTTCAATCATTTGTCTTTTAGACAAATCTAAATGTTTTCCTTTGTTTTCTCCCATTTTGTTTTTCTCCTTACATTTTAAATTGAGCACATACATTATATACTAATTTTTATTTGTAAGAGTAATTGCAGATTAAAAACCAAGATATGCATTTAGTTTAAAAATAGGTAAATGAAGTGTTAACTAGATTTATTTTTTAAAATAAATTTAATAAGTTGATAAATATTTATAATAATAACAATAACTAAAATACTAGCAACAAGATAAACATTAATAGTTCCTTTAAAAAGATTTCCAACATCATAACGTTTATGAATAACAAAAATTGGTAAACAATAATAAAGAATACAACAAATAAGATCCAATATTATCAAAAAAATATAATTAATTTTATTATTGAATTTTAATAATAATGGCATAACCATTATTGCTAATAATAAAATTAATAATATAAAACCAATAGCTGAAAAACTATATATAATATATCCTGAATCCTTTAAACCAAAAATTAATTGAAAACCATTAGCTATATAACTTTTTTCACCCTCATAAAAATAATAACCCATTGGTAAAAATAAACCTAAAATACTTAATAAAACTAAAAATGATTGTAAATAATTTAATTTAGAAATTTTCTTTAATTTTTCCATCTTTTGTGCCCCATTTCTAGTAATATTTTAACATCATAATTACATTTATTAAAGGAAAATAAAAAAGATTAATATTCAATAAAATTCAATAAAATTTTTCAAATATTAATTTTTTATCAAAATATATATTTAAAATTAAAAAATATAAAATCAAAAAATTAGAAATGAAATTGTTTATAAATTAGTTAATTTCATTTTTTTGATGGATATGTTTTATCATGTATATAATGTTTAAAAAATTTATTATCAATTTGTCTAGTGATTTTATTTTTAATAATTCTTTTAAAGAATCTATTTAAAAATTTCTTTTTGTATCGTTTAATGTTTTTTTCTTTATTTAAATGATTAACATTATTTAGTAAAGGAAACAATTCATCACATTTTAAAATAGGACATTTTGCATACATGATTTTTTTATTAGCAGTTACATGAAATATTTTAATATTGTTTGAAATTACTTCATTATTTGCAATAAAAATAATTTCATTTTTTTGATTTGATTTTTTAAGACATTGTATTATAGAATCATAATTTTTTTCAATGTAGTCTAATTCAATTGACTTACCATTTTTATCTTTTTCAGAATTAGAAATATATCTTATAAATAAAGTTGGTTTTTTAATTTCATTATAAAAACGTTTAATTCTACGAATATATTTTTCATTTACTTGATTATATTTTTCGCTTAATGATTTTTTAATTGAAAAATCATGATAAAAATATATTTGATTTATCTCATCTAAATAAACACCACCATTATTTACATTTTGTGCCAAATTTTCGTATTTCATAAAATCTTTAAAATTTGTATTTATTAATCTTATTACTGATTCAAAATTAGAAATAGTCCAATCAAATGGAGATGAAAAATCTCTCAATCCTATTTTTTCTAAATCTCTTGCTATACCACAAAAATAACCAAGTGAAATAAAATTTTGAAATTTATTGAAATAATTATTATCCATTTATTATACAGTCTCCTAAATCAATTGAATTTTTATTTTAAAAATATAACAAAAGTTTATCAATTTTTTAAAATACATGCAATACTTTTTTAGGAAAAAAGTCTTGACAAATAATATTTGATGCACAATGACATACAATAATTTTATTATTTGTGATTAAAAAATATATAATTGTTTTTTTAAAGAAATAATATTAGAAAAATTTTATTAAATTTAACTAAATATTGATTTTATATGTACTTTTTATTTATTTATTAAAGTTAATTTTAAAGATATCAAATGCTTTTACTTTTCAAGTTGTTTGTTTTTTGATAAAATAGTTTTTGTTTAAATAATTTTGTTTAAAACAATACTTATTTTGAAAGGAGATTTGCTCAATGCAAAAAAATAAGATATTAAAATTTAGTTTAATTGGAATGTCTCTTTTACTTATTTCTTCTTGTGGTGATAATATAGATTCAAATTCAAATACTAATTCATCAAGTTCTAGTGAAGATGTTAATCATAATTATGAATATAAACTTGAAGACAATGAATATTATCAAAAAGTTAATGTTATTACAGAAAATTTAACTGCATTAAATTATGACACCATTCCTATTAGTGGAGTTGAAAAAGTTGTTACTAATCCATATGGTGTTTCATATTGGGATGATGCTGTTATTAGATATCCAACTAATGAATTATTAAGAGGACAAAATATTTTATATACTTCTATGTGGTATTCACAATATACATTTAATCGTAGTGAAGAATGTGTTGAATATGTTTTAAAACGTGATAACAATCAATGGGTAGTTAGTAGTATCAGTAATCATTCAAATACTTTTATTCCTTTTAATGGTGCTGTATTATCTGTTCCAAAAGGTGGCAAAGTAGCTTATCAAGTTAATGATGTAGTTGGTATTAATTATAATGCTATTCCTATTTATGATATTGGTTTTTATAATCAAGATGGTAATCGATTAGTAGCTAATGCTGCAAATAGATTAACTTGGAAAAAATCATATATTAATCTATTTGATAGTAATAGTTTAGGATTGATAACAGATACTGCTTATACTAGTGTGGCATCTATTAATTTTTATTATGATGAAAAAAATAATAATTATGTCGTTGACAAATTTAGAAATTTGACTTCAAATGGCCAAATATATACAAATGTTAATGATGGCTTTATGTTAGGAGCAACTATTAATAATAATTCAGCTGCTAATGGTATGGATGTTTTTCCTGTTATTGAAGGTGTACGTTTTAATTTAAATGATACAATCCAAGTAGAAGAAAATGCTGCTTTGCATAATGTTGTACATAAATATTCAACATCTGGAATTAATGATGTTACTTTAGATGATGGTAGTGTTATATCTTTTACTTTAACAAAATTAACTAATGATAGTGATAGATCTCATAAATACGAATATGAAGTAGGAGTAGATGCTAATAGTTCTATTGTTTCAACTGGTTCTTTTGTTAATGTTCCTAATGGTGGTTATAAAATAGCAATTAGATGTGCTAAAAATACTGATGGAGAAACTTTAAATAGAATATTAGAAAATAATTTTGTCAAAGGTGATGATATTGTTATCAATGGCTCTGAAGTTACTGTAACATCAAATACTATTAATAGATCTGATATATATTATAATTTAGTTGCTAAATATGTTAGAGATACTATTGAACAACTAGAAACTGAAAATTATTCATATGATTATGAAACAATATATAAATGTAATGATGAAATTAAAGAAATTGGTACACAAATTGATGAACTAATTGAAAAAGGTGATGCCACATCATTATTTAGAGTTTATAATTTAGTAGGTAATGTTAATCAAATTTATTATAAAGTTTTAAGTGCTACAAATAGAAATGAAGCTGTCCAAATTAAAACATGTTGGTATATTAGTGATTTTGGTACTAGAGATTATAGTTTAACAAGTATTCAAAAAACTTTAGATACTATTAAAAAATCAGGCTTTAATGAAATCATAGTTGATGCAATTCCATCAGGAACTGCAAATTATTCAAATAGTGAAGTTTATAAACAAAACGGCACATTAAAAAATAAAAACTATGGTGAATATGAACATGACTTTTTAAAAGCAATAATTGCTGAAGGTCATAAAAGAGGTATGAAAGTATTTGGTGGTTTAACTCCATTTAATGCTAATTATGCCAAAAACTGGCCTGAACTTGAATCATGTTATGCTTTAGATATTAATGGCAAAGATAATAGTTTTGAAACTAATAATAAAATGTTAGATCCAGCTAATGATTTAGTTCAAGAAAAATTAAAAATATCTATTAATGATATTTTAAAATCAAATCCTGATATTGATGGTATTTCACTTGATTATATTCGTTATGATGCTGATAATAATATTCTTGAACATTGTTTAGGTATTACAGAAGCAGCTAGAGAAAAATTTGTCCAATTTTTAAAACAAAAAAATCTAAATTATAGCATTAATTCATTAAATGATTTACGAAGCCTTTTAAGAAGTAACAATCAAGTATTTGCTTATTTTAATGAAATGCAAACAGAACTAATCACAAAAACAGTTCAAAATGTTAAAGATGTTTGTCTTGATTATGATAAACCATTGACATGTGCTGTTGGTGAAGGAACATATTTTAAAAATTTTAAAGCACAAGATTGGGTTACTTGGGCCAAAAATGGTTATGTTGATGCTTTATATTTAATGGATTATTATTTTGATGAAACATGGGTTAATTATTATGTTGAAGAAGCTGTTAAAGCAGTTGACAATCAATGTTTAATAGTTGGTGGTGTTGATCCATCATATGCAAATTTAATCCCAGAATATTATGCTAGAACTGTAAAAGGTGCTTTACAATGTGTTAATTCTTCAGGTTATGGTGTTTTTGGTACTCATACACAATTTGGTAAAAAACAAGCTTGGGATTTACTTGAAGATACAAATTATATTGAATCACTTTCTCCATATGATAGCTTAAAAGATACTATGAAAGCTTTTGGAGATAAATTATTAGAACGTTCAAATAATATTTATATGAAAAATAATAATCAAACCGCTTCACAAAAAGAAGAACTAAATAAAGATTTAGAAGCATTATATAAATTAATTACTGGTGATAATGAAACATCATGTAATAATGTTATTAACAAATTAAATGAAATGAAAAACAAAACATATGCTTCTAATAAAGCAATAAATAGAATTAATGAACAATTTGATTTAATGATTAGCACAGCAAAAATGAAATTAAATACTGTTAGATAAAAATGGAGATTTCTCCATTTTTATCTTAATTAGCACATTGCATATTAGAAATTGCCATTTTTTAATAAAATGGTGTTAAATTTTAACTTATACACTATACAAAAAAAGAATGTTTATTTAAAAAAATCAAACATTCTTTATAAATTCAAGTGGTGGAGCTGACGGGATGTGCGCCCGCGTCCAAACTGAGTCCCATATGACTTTCTACATGTTTATCTAGTTATTAGTTATCATAACTTATAAATTAACTAGCAAATAAATAAGTTACTAGATTGTGTATTTTTTCGTCTTTGTTTACAATCATCATTCAAGCTTATTCTACTTTGGTTGACCCCAATTGCTAGAAAAGTAGAATATTCTAGGTTGAGGGAACACTTCCTAGTTATAAGGAATTAAGCAGCGAATGCAAATGTTCTATTAGTATTATAATTGTTATTTATTTTTGTTTTGGTTATTAGGTAACCATTCCACATGCTTATCATACCAAACCGCAGCCTGTCGAATCTAAAACAACCCCATTTCTTAACTGCATTTATATTTTACCATTTTTTTGAAGAAATTACTATATAATTTGATAATTTTTTGAAAATCCATATTTTAGTTTTATTATAAAAAAAGCAGATTGACATATGTTTATTAAATGAATATAAAAATATATCTATACATTGACCAAATATAAAATAAATCAATCAATTTTATTTTAATACATAAAATGTATTTTTCCCATTGCCCTCCTTTTTGATTATATTTTTTTCAAGCATTTTATTTAAAAATTTATAAGCACCTGTTTTAGAAAGATTTAAGATATTTTCAGTTATATTTCTATTTATTTTATTGTGCATTTTTATGTAATCAATAATTATTTTTTCTTTTGATAAACTTTGATTAACAATATTTGTTTTATTAGTGCTTTCTTTAAAATTCATATTAGGTAGTGTGATAGAAAATGTGTTTTCTGTTGCATCAAAAGATGGCTTTTTATTATTATGTTCATAACTAGTTAAAATTCTTCCAATTCCAGTTCCAAATGATTCAACATAACCAAGTCGATAAAATATATTAGCTAAGTTAGGATTTCTTGAAGAAGAAATTCCTTTAAATATTTCATTAATTGTTATACCATCAATTAAACCACCCATTGATACAATTTCAAATTTATCATCATAAAGACTTACCATTATACTGCTATGAAAAAAATAATTACGATGGATTACAGAATTTAATAGAGCCTCTCTTAAAGAATATTCTGGATAATCTTTAGTATCTATTCTTTTTAAACCAATTATTTTCCCACTAGTTTTATTAAATAATTTAAAATATTCAAATAAATTGTCAACTTGCTTAAACACTGAACCAGTAAATTCTCTTCTGTCACGAAATTCAACCTTATTTGTTCCATTAAAAATTGCACATTTTATTGTGTAAGAACATTGATCAGATAATAGCAATCCCAAATTTGTATATTTGTTTTCTTCATTGATAATATTTAATATTTTATATTTATTTTTATCAAATGATAAGTTATTATCTTTAAATTTTTTTTCTAAATATTCAAATGTCAAGTTCTGATTTTTAGAAACCATTTCTTCAAATCGTAAGCCAGTATGTTCAAATATCATTTTTTTAATTATTTCATCAGATGCTTGAATAGATGATGAACCATGTCTTAAGTATACACCGCTTGGTTTTAAGCCCTTATCTGCTAAATAATGTGGTTTATTTGGACTACTTTGAATTTCAATAATAAGAACATTTTTATTATCATATTGTTCTATTTTAATTTGTGTATATTCAATTAATGATGGTTTTATGCCTTCGTTTATCATTCCAGTTAATGCTTGTAAATCATTATCTGGATTAGCTATGCCAATAATATTACCATCGTCTTTTACACCAATATAAATCTTACCACCGTTAGTATTCGCAAAAGCAATAATTTCTTTTTTTATATCTTCTGTTAACATCATTTTTAGTTCGTTACATTCATTTTCAATAAATTTCATTTATATCACCTAAAGTATCATATACAATTTTAAAAAAAATATCAATTCTTTCGTTCACTATTCGACCACCATTCGACCACCATTCGACCACCATTCGACCACCATTCGACCACCATTCGACCACCATAAGTTCATTATTTATCGATAATAGCCATTTACTCGCAAATTATTCGACTACCATTCGTTCACTATTCGTTCACCATTCGTTCACCATTCGTTCACTATTTGCACATTTCTGTGAGATTCACATTCAATGAAAATTTAAAAAAATACTATATTATTTTCTCAAAATGTCTAATGCCTAATTTCAATCTTACTAGTTTTAGTGCTGATTTGAAACTTTCTTCTTCATATAATCTATATTTCATATTAGTTGGATTATAGAATATTAAGGTGAAACTTATTAGTAATTATATGAGTTATTACTTTTTCTAGTGCCTTTCTGCAAATAACATTTAAGTTTAATATTCTTTGATTAGAAAAGTTTTTGTATTTTCTTATATTCTTGACTTTCCGTTTGTATAGATTCTTTGTGCCACATATTCTGCTTCTATTTCATTATTTTTAAAAAATCTATTGAATAAAAACTTAAAATGCTTGATTATTAAATCACCTTATGGTAGATAGAAGATTGGACTTGCTAGGTTATGGTCTTCTATCATTTTTATTACCAAAATCCTTTGTGAAGATATTACCACCATTATTATTCACTATTTCTTCAATTATTTTGTTAATTTTTTCGAATTTTTTTGTGGAAATCTATACAAAATCATTGAAACGACTAAACTTTGGGCAATGAAAGCCGTCAATACCGAACTCATTGAAATGTATTGGAAAATTGGCAAGTATATAAGCAATAAAACATCATCTTCCGAATGTGGGCAGAGGTGTTGGAAAGGCTTTTGCGGATTATCTTCAAAAAAGGTATTCTGCCGTAAGTGGCCTTTCCTTTTAAAATATTTGGCGAATGAAGCAGTTTTACGAAACCTACAATGATAACGAAAAACTCTCACCACTGGTGAGAGAAATTACTTGGTCGAATAACCTCTTGATTATGGCGGGCTGTAAAACCGATGATAATTTTTTAATCGGTAACATTTTAACTAATGAAAGGCGTTAACATTCTAAAAAAGATTAATAGATATTAAAGTTATCATTGGAGTTAGAAGAAGCGGGAAATCAGTCTTATTATAACAATTTAATAATTCTTTTATGAATAATGATAAGTATTATCTAGTTTATATTGGATTAAAATATACAATAAATGTCATTAAATCAATTGATTAGGAAGAAATCTTGAAAATGTTTTTTGTTTTGAATTATTAAAACGTTGCTATGAAATATATGTAAGAAAAATTTATCAAAAAGAACTTGATTGTGATGATATAAATTGAAATGAAAAGATTTATATTAAAGTGTATGATTACATTTATAACCATGAAACATATAAAAGAAAATGTTCATCTTTATTATCAATTAATGATGTTTATCAAATAATGATTTTTGCTATCACACATCACAAAAAATATTTTGTAAATAAATTTTTTATATTTATTGATTATTTATTCAAATAATGATAAACTTATTTCGTAAAAAGTCGTTTAACCGAAAAAAAATTAAATGAGGAATAATCATGAAAGAAATTAAAAGAGATTTATATTTAAATAAGTTAATTAATAAGCAATGGAACGGAATGGTTAAAATCATCACAGGTATAAGAAGATGTGGAAAAAGTTATTTACTTTTTGAATTATTTCGTAAATATTTGCTAGATAGCGGTGTTGCAAATAACCATATTATTGCACTATCTTTAGATGATGATGAAAATAAAAAATATCGAAATCCTGCAAATCTTTCAAAATATCTAAAATCTAAAATAAAAAATGACGATGATAAATTTTATATTCTTTTAGATGAGGCTCAACTTGCTATAACAAAAAATGAATATCAAAATAATAATATGATAGAATTATATGGAATTCTTAATAGTCTTTTAAAACATAAAAATGTTGATATTTATATTACAGGCAGTAATTCAAAATTTTTATCTTCAGATATATTAACAGAATTTAGAGGTCGTGGTGATGAAGTTAGAGTTCATCCATTATCTTTTTTAGAATTCATGTCTGTATATCCTAATGATTCTTATGCTGGTTATCGTGATTATTCACTTTATGGTGGGTTGCCATATGTAGCTTCAATTGAAAATTCAGATGATAAAATAACATATTTAAATAATCTTTTTAAAAACACCTATTTAAAAGATATTATTGAACGACATAACTTAAAAGGTGATATAGTTATGGATACTTTAGTTGATATATTATCATCTAATACAGCAACATTAACCAATCCAACTAAACTTGCTAATAGTTTTGTATCTAACTCAATTAAAACAAATGCTAATACTATTTCTACTTATATTGATTATCTTATTGATGCCTTTATAATTTCAAAAACTCAAAGATATGATATTAAAGGAAAAAAATATATTGGATCACCTTTTAAATATTATTTTGAAGATATTGGTTTGCGTAATGCTAGACTTAATTTTAGACAAATAGAACCAACTCATGCAATGGAAAATATTTTATATAATGAATTAATTATACGTGGTTTTAATGTTGATGTTGGAGTTGTAGAAAAATATACTAAAAATAGTAAAGGACAAAATACAAAAGTTATTTTAGAAGTTGACTTTGTATGTAATAAAGGAAGTCAACGTTATTATATTCAATCAGCATTTTCAATTCCTGATATAAATAAAATGTCTCAAGAACAAGAATCATTTAATAGAATAGATGATTCATTTAAAAAAGTAATTGTTGTTCAAGATAATGTTGCTCCTTGGCATAATGAAAAAGGTTATTTGATTATAAATATTTTAGATTTTTTACTTAATCCAAATAGTTTAGAATTATAAACGATAAATTAATTTTAAATTATGTTAATGATTCATCATCACATTTATTTTCATATTGAACATTTTATAGACTCATTTATTTTTAATTAAAGAAAAAACGCATTAATTTTAATGTATTACAGTAAGTGGTAATTCCCCTATATATAAATAAAAGAGGCCTTCCTGTAAAATAAAAAGCAGGAGGGTTTTTAATTATGAATGCATATAATGAAGAATTTAAAGCAGAAGTTGTAGAAGAATATCAAAAAACAAAAAGCATAAAAAAAACATGTGAAAAATATCAAATAGCTAAGTCAACAGTGTACAAGTGGCAGAAAGAATTAAGATCAATAGAAGAAGGATTGGTAAATATAAATAATTACCAATCAATAACTATGCAAACAGAAAGAAAAGAAGAAAAGATAGAGATAGAAATAAATGGGTATCAAATAAAAGCTAGCAAAGAAAACATAAAAGAACTCATAAGAGGATTGAATTAGCAAACATTAATAAAATATACATATACAAAGATAGTTGCGATTTAAGGATGGGAGTACAAGGTTTATCGGTGTTAGCGCAAGAGTTGCTCAAAATAAGTGAGATGAAGCAAGTGCTGTTTGTATTTATAGGGAAGAATAAAAAGAATCTAAAAATATTAGAGTTAGATAATGATGGATGGTGGCTATATCAAAAGAAGTTATTTGAAGGGAAATATATAAATCCAAAAGATATAACAGAGATTAGTAAAGCGGAGCTAAAGATGTTACTTATAGGACTATCAGTAGGAGTATATAGGCAACATAAGGAAGGAAAAATAACAATAAATTATTGAAGAAAAAAATTAACCTTTTTATATACAAAGTATATAAAAAAGTTTTTCTTTATGTTATAATATATTCAGCAAAATTTTAAAGCAAAAAGGAGAAAATATGCAATTCAAATATGAAATGAATTGAGAGCAATATTTACAAATACCAGGATATCCAATTGCCTAT